>CAUSQY010000057.1:0-8012 GCA_963533645.1 uncultured Streptococcus sp.
GATTATTCATTATAATGTGAGTGTCAAAACAAATATAAAGGAGAAATTCATGTACGATGAAAAATACGGTGTACCTAGAGATATCTATGCCAAAATTAAGATTATAGGCCTTCTTATCCTAGATATTGCTTTTGTAGGAATTACTGGAGTAATCGCTTTGAGCGTTGGCTTAAAAATCTTTCCTAAAAGCCAGTGGATACAGATGTTCGCATTCATTTTGTTGACACCAGTTATGAGTTTATATCTTGTATTGCCTGCCAACGGTGGCAAAAAGAATTGGCACAGCATGTTTCTTTTCTTCAGACGAAGAAGAAAACGTTATATCAGCTTGAATTATATCAGAAGGAGAAAACCATAATGGCGATTAAACAAATTCAATCCCCAAAAAATGAGAAACGTCCGCTGGGACGTATTCAAGAAACGAAGAAACAAACGCAGGAATATTTTGATTTACATTCTTGCGTTGAGTTGTTAGATGTAAAATCAATCATTCCAAACAGCCAGGCTTATATCCAGTTAGTTGATTATGGCTACTTGCAGCTGATGGAGATACCAGGTAAAGATTTAGGATCGATGTCTTATAACGAGGTTATGAGAACTATTGAAAATTTTGAAACTTGGTTGACTCGATTTGGACCGAATATCCAAGTGGAGACGACAACTTTGCCAACAAATACAGACACGCAAATTTCTGACTTGCGCCATCATTTGGATTTAGTACGACAAGATATGTCTAAGTTATCAGTAAACGATAGACGTTTTTTACAACTCAAAGATCGTGAGATTTGGCTTCAAATCCAAATTAAAGTTGAAGAAAATATCCGACAAGAGGTCTATAATACAGAGTTTATACTGTGGCTATTTGCACCTACAACAAGCGAATTGGACGAATTGGTTCGTAAGGCAAAAACCTATGGAAATAATGATTTTGTTCCACAAGATATCAGCTACAGGAAGAAAATTCAGATTATAAAGCAATACAACAATATGAATGAGAAAGTGTAGGAGGGATAGCATGCCTGATTTATCAAAACGTAGACAAAGACAACTAAAAAATGAAGGATATGACCTTGCCTTTCTTAGCCAGATTCAACCGCAAGGAAATATTGATTTTCAAAAGGATGACCGCTCCTGGATAAGTGGTGATGGATATCATACAGTCTTACACTATTATGAATATCCAACTGAAGGGATGGATCGTTTTTGGCTTTCTGAATTGTTGTTGATTCCTGGGACACGTTCCTTCCTGTCACTGTATAAGGAAGATAATAGACAGCTTCAAAAAGAGATTGAGGACTCTATTGAAGAGAAGTCAACACGGATTACAAACAATAGCAAACTAACCAATAATCGGAAAGAACTAGATGAGATTGATAATCTTAATAAACTAAGCCGTGAAATTGATAAGCGAAATATAGCTATGTATGGGATGTATATTCGTGTCTTTGTGTTTGCATCAACAAAAGAAGAATTATTTAAGAGGGTTGAAGAAGTCAAAGACAAAACGTCGAAATTCAAATCCACTATTCTATCTGGAGAATTAGATTTTGAATACCATGCCCCATTTATTCCAGCTGAATATCAGATTGATTTGCCCAATCATCGAAGAGGAATACCGACTCCAGCTCACTCAATAGCTGGTGGATATTTCTTTAATCATACGAAGCTAGAAGATGAGAAAGGTTTCTATCTGGGATGGACTCCAACAAATGGAGCGGTAAATTTCAATTTTCTAGAACGTGACGAGAAAAGAACACGATCCTTTATGATCCTATCTGGAAATCCAAAGATGGGACAGCGATCTTTTCTTATGAAACACACAGACGGTCTCTATGCGAAGGGGCATTATATTCGTAACTTTGATGCTACTGGCCAGTTTCTTGATCAGACACGAAAGCAACATGGATTGATTCTTGACTTATCGGGTGAGGCTAACCGTATCAATATCTTTCAGGTATTTCCAACAGTAACCAATGAAGCAGGAACTGAAATCGATAAGAAGAAATCTTACAACCTTCATATCGAGAAACTGAAGAGTATCTATAAACTCCTGAATAATGAAGTGACAGGAGACGATTTAATCACATTTGGAACTCTCCTGAATGAGTTTTATATTGAGGGAAATATGTGGGCTCGAAATCCGTCGTTGAATCCAGAAAAACTGAAAGCGACGGATATTGTGAAGGAAGAGTATCCTATTCTGTCTGATTTTATTTTGTTTGTTGATGCCTACAAACGTCAACTGGAACAAACTAGTGCGGATAAAGCCGAACACAAGGCTGTTAAGCGTATTTACAATACATTTAACGAACTATTGACAACAAACGCAGAAATTTTCGAGGGGACAACCAAATTTCAAGATATTTCTTCAGAGCAAGTTGTGACATTTGACTTCTCAGGTTTGAAGAACGCCCCTCATTTGTTAAATGTTCAAATATTCTCTGTTCTTTCACTTGTTTCGGCTGATATTGTCAATAACGGAAAACGCTGTAAGCAATTACTGAAGAGACGTCCTGACTTAACGGAGATGGATATGCAGCACTATATTGTCAATATTAGTGGGGCACAGACACTCATTGACCCTAAGCATGAAAGTAGTGTCAACCTTCTGGCTGATATGATTGATACAATGGGCGAAAACTTTGCTGGTGTTGTATTGTCTGTTAATTCACTGCGAGGGATTCTGTTTGAGACGGGGATTGGCACTCATAAGGATCCGTACGTAACGGCAGTCCAGAGGATTTTTGGTCTGATGCAATATAGAGTTTTTGCTCAGACGGACGAAACCAGTGTTCCTCTACTAGCTAACGCCTTATCTGGTTCAATGAATCAGTCTGAACTAGAGACTTTGCCTCGTCTGGCGAAAGGACAGTTATTCATGAACATTGCAGGAGTTGGAAATCTAGTCTTTAACCAACAGTTGTTAGCTCCTGAAGTCGAGCGCTATGGTGGTATTGAATAAGAGAGGAAGGTAAACCAGAATGGCAAAAAATAAACTAGGAATGATTGCAAGGACTAAGCAGAGATTTGATCAATATGTGTTGATTCGTAAATATCGCATGAAACAAGAAAGAGATTATTTCGCTTCAGAAGGAGAATCAGATCCAAAACGTCTGGAAGCACAAAAGGAACGAGATAAGGAGTTTTTGAACGGTCTCAAGAAAATAGGTATAGGGTTTATTGTATTTTTAGTTTTTTATGGAATTTTGCGGACAATATTAGGATTGTGGTAGATAAGCGAGGTATCCATGAAAAAAATATTTAAACTGAAGATCCTCATCCCTCTTGTAGTCCTTCTATTAATTTTCAATGTTGGGATAACCATGTTAGTTGGGATAATGGGAGCTGTAACCAATAATGGAAGAAATAATTGTGGTGCTGTAGAAACAACATCTTCAACTAGCGACTCAACAGTTTCTTCAGCTGATGGTTCCATCGATGACTTTGTAAAAAAGCATAAGGAAGCCTATATCTTATCTTGGAAGGCAGGGGGTTTCCTACCTTCAGCCTCTATCACTCAAACAATGATAGAGAATGGGTTCAATTTTACAAATCCTAATGGTACTTCCTTCTGGAAGGCTCATAACATGGGAGGTGTTAAAACCTCCAGAAAAAGCGATTTTCCAGTTACTCTTGCGACGTATGGTGAAGACAGTGTTGACCTAACAGGAACAAAGCCTGGAGTAAACGTTGGAGACGGCACAGGAGGAGCTTATACTTGGTTTTCTAGCTATGATGCGGGGATTGTAGGGAAAGCCGAGTTTATGGCTCACCAGACGCTTTATACAGGAACTATAAACAATACAAATGGCATTGCTAGCCTATCTGCTATAGCAGATGGCGGATGGGCCACAGATGGAACTTATAAGAGCAAACTAACTGATATGTACCAAAAACTAGGTACGAAGTATCAGTGGCTTGATAAGGAAGCTATTGCTGCTCATGGCGAGAAACCTTATGAAGGATCCAGTACACAAGATATCAGTTCTTCAGATAGTGCGGTATCATCTTCAGCTGAAAGAAGTGGATGTGGAGAGTCAGGTAACAGTACCGATGGAACGGGAACTGTCCCTTCGGATGCGACTGCGTGGGGGTATAAACCAGAAGACTTACCAGATAGCTTGAAACCATTCATTATTGATCCTAAGAGCTTAGGCATGGATTATGCCAAGTCTACAGGATGGTATAATCCTGGAAATGACGAGGATGCTGGGCAATGTGTGAATCTTACAATTAGCATGGGAAATCACTTATGGGGCCATTCTGGCTCAGTAAAGGGAGATGGGAAAAATCAAGCGGCTGCATGGGCTGCAATATTTGGAAATTCAGTTAAGAATACACCTAAAAGAGGCGCAATTTTTTCTTCACAGGTAGGAGGCGGAGGATATGGGCATACTGGAATTGTATGTCATGTTTTTGAGAATGGCTCCATCTTGTTTGTAGAACAAAATACAGCTCTGAGTGGTTGGGATCGGTTCAAAACTCCATATACATGGAATTATCGTATTTGGACTAAATCACAACAACAAGAACAGGAAATATCTTTTGCTTATCCTGATGACCGAGAAGCTAAATTAAGTTCAAATTAAAAGGAGTATATGAGATGATTGATTGGATAAAGGAGAATTTGGTTGTATCGATTGTAGTAGGCATTCTATTGATTTTGGCAGGAATAGGGATTGTATCGAGTTTCAGGCCATCTCAACAAATTAAAATAGAAGAAACGGCCCAGGTGAGTTCTTCAGGAACCGCTCAAAACGAACCGTCTTCCAAAGAGGAAACAGCAGATGAGAAGAATTATAGGACAGCTAAGCTAAAACTAGAACGCCCCTATGCAGAGGCAAGTTCAGAAGAAAAAAAAGAAGTGTTAAAAGCCTTTGAAGAAGCAGTAGCAGATATAAAAAAGACGAATTTTCTGCCAAATGTCAAGGGAACAATTGAGAATCATTTATCTATGACACAGAATGCGATGATTCAAACCTTTGCGATGGCTCTTCTGACGAATCAGTATGATTTTCAACCTGAACAATTGGAAGTGATGCCAACTGAATCAGATGATGTGATTCAATTTTTGGTTGTTCTAACTAAAAATGGAGAAGAGAACAGCTATTTCGTTGGAAATTTCAATACTACGGTTCAACAAATCCAGCTAAAAGCCTATGTTGGTGGAAATATAGGTGGTACATACGGATAATAAGTTGCACAAAAAGTTATATAACTTTTTGTGCTTTTATATTGACAAGTAAAGTTGTTTTAGGTATAATTAAGTATATAAAAAGTTATATAACAAAATATATAATTGTCAAAGGAGGGAATCATGAAGATTCAGACAACAAACTTAGGAAAAGGTGGCGGTGGTAAGACTACAGATACCTTTAATGAAGGGGATTGGTTGGCACGTGTTAAGGGGCTTAGAACACTACTCATTGATGGAGCTTGGGAATGCAATTTGACAAGAACATTTGATGTAAAATGTGAGAAAACTGTCTATGATATATTTACGACTGGAGAGTACGAAATTGTTCCAATATCAGAAAATCTCAGTTTGATTTGTGGTGATGAGCGTTTGACAGATGAGCAGTTAGATCTTGCTAGTCGAAACAACAAATATCTCCAGTTGTTTATGTGGTTTAGCGAACATTACGAAGAGTTAGAAGCACAATTTGATGTCATTCTAATTGATACGCACAATGATGAGAGTTTAGTTACAGCAAATTTTATAGCTGTATCAGATATTGTCTTGGCTGTTTCTGATGCCTCTCTTAATGGTTTTCGTGCCTGGTTATCTTTGAAAAATTTTGTAGACTTCATTAAGAGCGAAGCTATCGAAGTTATTACTAAGAAAAGTTATGTTAAAGCAGAACCTTATCTTATTGGAAATAAGATTAAGTACGTTGGAAACAATGTAACAGACACCTGCAAACAATTTTTAGAAGTTGTTGAAGAAGATCAGGCTTATCTGGGATCTATCCAGGAGAAAGAGCTCATGGCCAAGAGTCTTGTGATCAGTCAGAGTGTCTTTGAGCAACATGAAGAGATGACAGCTAACCAAAAAGAGACACATCAAAAGTTTTATGATAATATAAACTACGTATATGAAAATATTTTGAGTGTGTTAGAAGGAGAGGTAGCATGACAGAGAATCGATTCGCACAAGTAAAACAAACATTCCAAAGTACACCAAAGAGAGAAAAGACTCCTTCGTCTAGGAAACAAAATCAGGAGGCTAGAAAGTCTCCTGAAAGCTACAATAAAAAGCAACGTTTCCCTTTCTCTCTCCATCATAATGTTCGATATGATATGTTAGATGCTTTAGTAGAGTATCACGGTGAAAAATCAGCTTCATCTTATCTCGAGAATCTGATTATAAGAGAATGGGAAAAGATGGAGCGAAAGAAAAAATAGCGTTCCATAAGAAAGGAAATGCAACAATGAAATACTTATCAAATCTATCAGATATTCCTGAATTTTCTTCAGCAGCAACAGATTCAGGACAATTCTTTATTCCTCGTCCAATAATAGACAACCCACAGTTCAATGATTTGAAGAGTAGTGGAATTTTTCTCTACATGCTTTTATTAAATCGTTTAAGAGCTGCAGTTGACTTTGAATTAAAAGGATATGATGAAAATGGGAATACTTTTGTGTGTTACCCTATAGAGGAGCTAATGGAGGCTCTTCAATCAGGTAAAAGTAAAGTGATTTCTTTGAAAAAGAAGCTAAAGAATCATGGTTTAATTGAAGAAGTCCGCCAAGGGTCCAATCTACCCAATAGAATTTACTTAACAGATGAGATTTTAAAATATTACTGATAAAGTAGGAGGAATCTATGATGATTTTCATTGATATTAAAAGATTTGTTCAGCTGTTCTTTGTTTTTATCGGAGCTATAGCTATCTATATGTTCTATAAGACATTTGGTCTTAGTATGGTGTTTATAGTCGTTTTAGGATTGGCCGTTTTAAAATTCGCTCCAGCTTTCCTTCCAGTTGTATTATTACTGTATTTGGGACTTCACTTTACAGGTGGTTTTTCCTTTATTGCAGATGGAATTGTGACAATTCTATGGAGTATCATTTTGATTCCAATGGCTATATTCACTATCGACATGAGCAAATCCTATTTTAGTAAAAAAGAGAAACCCTGGTATGACAAGTAAGAGTTTATCTGAAAAGATAGGCTCTTTTTTTTGTCAGAACAAAGGATTATTTGAACATTCAGGTCAAAATTTATTAAAATAAGCGTAATTTTAATAAGGGAGGATTCTGAATGGCTTTCTTTGATGAGAGAGAACTAAAAAATCAATTGCTGTTTCAAAATGCAAAAGAATTTTATAACTTTGTTTCTAGGTATGATGAGGAGATGATTCCAGTTATGAAAGCAAAGGGCTATACCTGTATTCATTCAATGGAGCGAACCGTCGCTTTTACATTTGGAGAGTTTACTTTCAGAAGAAGACGTTGGAAAAAGGGAGATCACTGGGTCATTCCAGTAGATGAGAAGTTAGGGCTTCAGAAGAACGTCCGCTTCTCATGGGAATTTATGTATCAGGTGGCTAAATTATCTACTTTAATGCCATATGATAAAGTAACTCAGGTGATCCAATTGACTTATCACATTTCGATCACAAAGCCAATTGTAGTAAAAGCTGTAAAAATTTGTGAGAAGTTATTAGAGGAAAGGGAAGGCTATCGATATTATGAAGAGAATAAAGAGGTTAGCAAAAGAAAAGCCCAGGTTATTTATATTGAGGGTGATGGTGTAATGGTCAAAGCACGTGACACACAGAAGGATAATAAGCATTACGATTTATCCCATTTTGTAGTCCATACAGGAAGCCAAAAAGTTGGCAGCAATCGATTTGAGCTCCTGGACAAAAAGGAATTTATTGGTCTTGACAATCGCTTAGTGAGGGAGCAGGTAATCGATTATCTATTCAATAATTACGAAGTTACGGATCAGACTTTATTGATTACGAACTCTGATGGAGGTCATGGATATACACCCTATGT
>CAUSQY010000058.1:0-7716 GCA_963533645.1 uncultured Streptococcus sp.
ATTTTTGGTATAATAGATGGAAGAAAATGAGGTTAGAAGAGATGATTTTTGATACGCACACACATTTAAATGTAGAGGAATTTGCAGGACATGAGGCAGAAGAAATTGCCTTGGCTGCTGAGATGGGTGTGACACAGATGAATATTGTTGGTTTTGATAAACCGACCATTGAACGAGCCCTAGAGTTGGCAGATGAGTATGAGCAGCTCTACGCAACTATTGGCTGGCATCCGACGGAAGCAGGCACTTACACAGATGAGGTCGAAGCTTACTTGCTTGAAAAACTAAAACATCCCAAGGTTGTTGCTTTAGGTGAGATTGGTCTGGACTATCACTGGATGACAGCACCTAAGGAAGTGCAGGAGCAGGTTTTTCGTCGTCAGATTCAGCTGTCTAAGGACTTGAATTTGCCCTTTGTGGTCCACACTCGTGATGCGCTTGAAGATACTTATGAGATTATCAGGAGCGAGGGCGTTGGTCCTCGTGGTGGAATTATGCATTCATTTTCAGGCTCTCTCAAGTGGGCTGAGAAGTTTGTCGAGCTTGGCATGACCATTTCTTTCTCAGGAGTAGTGACTTTTAAGAAAGCAACGGATATCCAAGAGGCTGCTAGGGAGCTTCCTTTGGACAAGATTTTGGTAGAGACGGATGCGCCCTACCTAGCTCCTGTTCCTAAACGTGGCCGTGAGAACAAAACAGCCTACACACGCTATGTGGTGGACTTTATTGCCGATTTGCGTGGGATGACGACAGAAGAGCTGGCGGTAGCAACGACTGCAAATGCAGAGCGTATCTTTGGATTGGACAGCAAGTGATGAAAGAAAAAATTTCCCAAGTCATCGTGGTTGAAGGTCGCGATGATACGGCCAATCTCAAACGTTACTTTGACGTGGAAACCTATGAGACACGAGGTTCCGCCATAAATGACCAGGATATAGAGCGGATTCATCGCCTGCATGAATTGCATGGAGTCATTGTCTTTACAGATCCAGATTTTAATGGGGAACGCATTCGTCGCATGATTATGATGGCCATTCCAACAGTCCAGCATGCCTTTCTCAAGCGAGATGAAGCAGTGCCCAAATCTAAGTCCAAGGGACGTTCTCTGGGAATCGAACACGCCAGCTATGAAGATCTAAAAACAGCGCTGGCTCAGGTGACAGAGCAATTTGAAAACGAGAACGAGTTTGACATCAGTCGTGCTGATTTGATTCGCCTAGGTTTCCTAGCGGGAGCAGACAGTCGTAGACGCCGAGAGTATCTAGGCGAACAGCTCCGCATCGGCTATTCCAACGGCAAGCAACTCCTCAAGCGCTTAGAGTTATTTGGGATAACCTTGGCAGAAGTGGAAGAAGTGATGGCTAAGTATTCAGACTAACGGAGTCAGAAATGAAAAAAGTGATTATTACGGGTGGCAATAGTGGTATTGGATACCAGTCTGCTAAACAGTTGGCTGAAAAGGGCTGGTCGGTAACTCTCTTTTGTAGACGGAAAGAAGCTGCTGAGCAAGCCTGTGAGAAAATCCGTCAACAAACGGGAAATCCGCATGTAGATTATATATTGGTTGATCTATCTGATTTGGAGAGTATCAAGAAAGCGGTAGAACAGTATATCCAAAAGGAAGAGACTTTAGATATTTTAATTAACAATGCAGCTGACTTTGATTTGTCAGTCAAAAATCCCATCCTGACTAAGGATGGTTTAGAAAAGCAATTTGCGACCAATGTTGTCGCCCCTTTCTTGCTTTCTATCTTGTTGAAAGGTTTGTTGGAAAAATCTGAGAGTGGTCGGATTATTAATATTTCTTCTCAAGGGCTGATGCTTTATCCCTTCATGAAGCTTGATTTTGAAAATTTAGCTGGTCAAAAACATTATAGTCCTGCCAAGACCTATTATCAGAATAAACTGGCCTTGTTGATGCTGTCCCTTTATATGCGGAAACATTGGAAAGGTATCAAGGTTCAGGCAATCCGTGTGACTAATGTCAAAGTTGATATGCGCCGCTATACTCACCTCAGCGCTTTTATGAAAAATTTGTATAAAATCAAGTCAAGATTTTCGATTAGTCCGGAAGAAATGGCCAAAGTCTACACAGCCTTATCTACAGAAGATGGATATGACGGCTTTTTGTATGACGAGAAATATAGGGAAGTAAAAGCAAATAGATCTGCTTACGAAGAAGAGGAGCAAGCAAAACTCTATTCCTTACTTGAACAACTAACCTTTTCAAGAGACAATCTATAAAAAATTAGAAAAATAAATTTTATGCTTACTTCAATAGTGGAAAGAAATTTAGCTATCGAAATCTGTTTGGAGAGTCCTAAAAAGTGATAACAATAACCAGATAGCCCAAAAATACAAAAGGAATGTGTTACAATAGAGGTGATAGCATACGCTTCAACTATGCTCAATAGGATGCCTGATAAAAAAGAGGATTGATGAAATCAGCACTTGGGTGAAATTAATGAGGAAAAGCAATGGGAATTTTTGATTTTTTTAAAAAGACAGAAGCACAGAAGACAACAGAAGAAACCAAAGGAGATGCTTGTCTAGGAGTTTTGGGTTTCTTCCCGATGAAAGAAAAGAGGGAATTGCTGGTTGCTGCGACTTTGGAAGGGAGTTTGACAGTTGGTGATCGTCTTCAGTTTTGCAATCCCGATCAAGGTATGGATACTCTTGAAACTGTAGTTGTAAAAAAACTTTCTTGCCAAAAGCAGGATGTGAATTCCCTTAGCGATGAGGAGTTAGTTTATCTAGAGATCGATATGCTTCCCTCTCTAGCTAAGTTAAAAAAGGGAAGTGTGCTCTATAGTCCTGGTGTAGATGAAAAAAAGCGTTTATCTAGCTATGCTTATGCTCTCTATCGAGCTTTTGTGACTATTCAAGAAGGTAAAGTAAGTGATGAGGACTATCAGAACCTTAGTCTTGATGATAGTATCGAAATTTTACAGGCTTTTTTATGGGATTGCCGTCAAAAACCAAAAAGTGAAGAGAGCAATCAAGAAAATACTCGTAAGTCAGAGCGTCTAGCAGAAATTGTCAAGGATAAGTTGCTAGAAGCAGATTCGATTTATGCTGTTTATTCAGAAAATACTGGGGAACCTTATCTTTTCTCAACTACATATGATAGAGGTGACGAAGGCTATCTATGCACTGACCCGATGATTATGCTATTTACCCCTCGTTGGTATCATCAGTATAAGGAAACAATTGAAAACCAATTAAAAGTGGTAAAACGGATTGAAAATACGGAAGATAAAAAAGGAATTGAGAATTTTCTTGGGACAGCTTTTTACTTGAATGGTGCTTTAGGAGCATTCTTTAATACCAAAGAAGTTAGTATAAGTTCTTCTGTTTTAGTTCAAAAACCAGATTTTTCAGGCTTGCCAGAGATACAAGTTCCTGTTATGAACCCTGATATTGTGAGATGGATGCTTTTGATGGGACAGATGGATAGACCGACTACAGAAGAGGAAGAATTAATTTATAAACTCTATTATAAGTTCTTTTCAATGGCAATGCCAAAAGCTAAATTCCTTCTTCCTATAAATGCATCATCAGGATTTCCTGAACCTAGTCAGGAAAGTAATGCTCATGTTTTAGAAGAATCTGCTACATTTAATCTTCCGACTAGAGAAGGAAAAAATGGACGAAATTCGGTTTCAGTGTTTACTGATTGGAAACGTTTGCGAATGGTTTTCGATGAAAATTGGAGCGCTATGATTGAAAACGCTGGAGGCATGATTGAAATCTTTGACTATGCCATTAACCAGACTGAGTATTATAAAGCGGGTGTTTATGTCAGTGACAAAGCGTTTAAAGAAATGAAACAGTTCAGTGAGGAACTAGAAGGAAGAGCTAAAGGTTGATCAAGGGATGAAAATAATCGTTGATAGAGAGTCTATCTGTATGGGTGATGATGTTCTGCCTCACAAGGTAGAACTTGAAGTTCCTGAGGACATAACAGTAGAGGAATTTTGTGATTTTCTTCAAAAGGACAGATATTTGCCTAGATTGGATACAGAGTGGCTTCTCCGACATGGTGGGCAGACAATAACAAGCTATCATACAGAAACAAAAGAACTGACGAATCCCAATATCTATTTAAAAGACCTGATTCATCAGACTTCTAGAGGAAACGAATTTGTTTGGATATATCGCCGTTCCTATTAGAAAAGAGAATAAATGATTTTCTTAAAAGATAATGAATGAAAATTAGAACAATATGCATTGATTTTTTGACAACAAGAGGCGATCTAAACAGTTGCCCCTGTTTGGAGTGACTTTGACGGAAGGTAAAGCCTTCATAAAAATGGTGAAAGGAAACGATATGGCAAATAGAAGCTATATTTATTTAAAAAACGGAAAAGATGTACGTATTTTAACGGAGGGAGTTTACACTATTCCTTATTTTTGGCAATTATTTTGGGATGAAAAAGATGTGCGAATGCCTAATATTCTATGGAAGAAATTTAATATCTTACTTCCTATTGAAAAATTCCAGAAAAATGCCACCCAAAATCGCTCCTTTTTAGAAAAGAATGCTCCACAAACCTTGCAACTATATGATGATTTTGTTCGCTATATTCTTGCAAATGTCAAAGCAGGTGACATGCTAGGATTTGATGTTTTAGAAGTTGCTGATATGGATGGATTGACTACAGCTTCGCGTAAGCTTATAAAAAATATCCGAGCCATTCAGGCAAATCAACCCCAAGAATTGGATATTTCTTTAACAGAAAAGAACGTAATTTGGTCTGCTATGGGATTTCCTGATTATTATGCCTCAAAATTATTGCCAGAAGATAATATTCTAGACTCGGTTGCATACCAAGATGAGTTGAAGAAAATGCAAGGCCCAAAAGATAAGCAAGAACAAGATCAAGAAGATAAACAAGAACAAAATCAAAAAGATAAACAAGCGCAAGGTCAAGAAGAGAATCAAAAACAAGAGAAATATCAAGAAGACGAGCAATCGCAAGGCCAAGAAGATAAACAAGCACCACGCAAAGAAGATGAGCAAGTGCTTGATGAGACTGGTGCCGAATCTAAAGATGACGAGTACCATATTCCTTTGAGATTTTGGTTTCTCTTGATTCTGGTAATTATTTGGGTTTATAGATTGTTTTTAGCTAACAAATAGAAAAGAGAATAGATGAGAATTGCAGATTATAGCGTGACTAAGGCAGTGCTGGAGCGTCACGGTTTTACCTTTAAAAAATCCTTTGGGCAAAATTTCCTGACGGATACCAATATCCTTCAAAAAATTGTGGATACGGCTGAAATTGATGACCAGGTTAATGTTATCGAAATCGGGCCAGGTATTGGGGCCTTGACGGAGTTTTTGGCTGAGCGTGCGGCAGAGGTCATGGCTTTTGAGATTGACCACCGTTTGGTACCGATTTTGGCAGATACCTTGCGTGATTTTGACAATGTTACTGTAGTAAACGAGGACATTCTAAAGGTTGACTTGGCTCAGCATATCCAGAATTTCAAAAATCCAGAATTGCCAATTAAAGTAGTAGCCAACTTGCCCTACTATATCACAACGCCTATTCTCATGCACTTGATCGAGAGTGGCATTCCTTTTAGCGAGTTTGTCGTCATGATGCAAAAAGAAGTGGCGGATCGTATCTCCGCTCAACCCAATACCAAGGCTTACGGTAGTTTGTCGATTGCTGTCCAGTATTACATGACAGCCAAGGTTGCCTTTATCGTACCTCGTACGGTCTTTGTGCCAGCGCCAAACGTGGACTCGGCTATCCTGAAAATGGTACGCCGCCCAGAGCCTGCGGTAGCTGTGGAAGATGAGCAGCTCTTCTTTAAGGTTTCCAAGGCTAGTTTCACTCATCGTCGCAAGACCTTGTGGAACAACTTAACAGGCTATTTTGGCAAGACCGAAGAAGTCAAGGATAAGCTGACCAAGGCTTTGGATCAAGCAGGTTTGTCACCAAGTGTACGTGGAGAAGCTCTCAGCTTGGCAGAGTTTGCCAGCCTAGCAGATGCGCTCAAAGGACAAGGGTTCTAAGATGAAGGGACAAATCATTAAAGCCTTGGCGGGCTTCTACTATGTGGAGAGTGAGGGTCAGGTCTATCAAACACGCGCGCGTGGGAATTTTCGTAAAAAAGGCCACACACCCTATGTTGGGGACTGGGTAGACTTTTCTGCGGAGGAAAACTCAGAAGGCTATATTCTCAAGATTCACGAACGGAAAAATAGTCTGGTCCGTCCACCTATTGTCAATATTGACCAAGCCGTTGTTATTATGTCCGTTAAAGAACCTGACTTTAATAGCAACTTGTTGGATCGCTTCTTGGTACTCTTAGAACATAAGGGCATTCATCCTATCGTCTATATTTCCAAGATGGACTTACTGGAAGATGGGGGAGAACTGGATTTTTACGAGCGGACCTATGGTGCTATTGGTTACGACTTTGTGACCAGTAAGGAAGAACTCTTGCTACTTTTGACAAACAAAGTGACGGTCTTTATGGGGCAGACAGGTGTTGGAAAATCAACCCTCCTCAATAAAATCGCACCAGACCTCAATCTTGAAACAGGAGAAATCTCAGATAGTCTAGGTCGTGGTCGTCATACCACTCGAGCTGTTAGTTTTTACAACCTCAATGGGGGTAAAATCGCGGACACACCAGGCTTTTCATCACTGGATTATGAAGTGTCAACAGCAGAAGACCTCAATCAGGCTTTTCCAGAGATTGCCAGTGTCAGTCGAGACTGCAAGTTCCGTACTTGTACCCATACCCATGAGCCGTCCTGTGCGGTTAAGTCAGCTGTAGAAGAAGGAATTATTGCAACCTTCCGTTTTGACAACTACCTCCAATTCCTCAGTGAGATTGAAAATCGCAGAGAAACCTATAAAAAAGTCAGCAAAAAAATTCCAAAATAAGGAGAAACCTATGTCTCAATACAAGATTGCTCCGTCAATTCTGGCAGCAGATTATGCCAACTTTGAACGAGAAATTAAACGCCTAGAAGCAACTGGAGCTGAATATGCCCATATCGATATCATGGATGGTCACTTTGTACCGCAAATCAGTTTTGGTGCAGGTGTGGTTGAAGCTCTTCGCCCTCATAGCAAGATGGTCTTTGACTGCCACTTGATGGTAGCAAATCCTGAACATCATTTAGATGACTTTGCGCGTGCAGGTGCAGATATCATCAGTATTCATGTAGAAGCAACGCCTCATATCCATGGAGCCCTTCAAAAGATTCGTTCTCTAGGTGTCAAGCCTTCTGTTGTCATTAACCCTGGTACGCCTGTTGAAGCTATTAAGCACGTGCTTCATCTAGTTGATCAAGTCTTGGTCATGACGGTTAACCCTGGTTTCGGTGGGCAAGCCTTTCTACCTGAAACCATGGATAAGATTCGTGAGTTAGTTGCCCTTCGTGAGGAAAAAGGTTTGAACTTTGAAATTGAGGTCGATGGTGGGATTGATGACCAGACCATTTCTCAGGCTAAAAAAGCTGGTGCGACCGTTTTTGTAGCAGGGTCTTATGTCTTTAAGGGAGATGTCAATGAACGAGTGCAAATGCTCAGAAAACAACTGGACTAGGGTTGCCGTTTTTGCAGGCGGAGACCGTGGTCATTATCGAACGGATTTTGACTGCTTTGTCGGTGTGGATCGAGGATCGCTCTGGATCTTGGAAGAAGACCTTCCTCTGGCTCTAGCAGTTGGGGATTTTGATTCGGTAAC
>CAUSQY010000059.1:0-7673 GCA_963533645.1 uncultured Streptococcus sp.
TAATCATTGAAATGGAGAAGAGGATTGAAAAGAAGAAATGATCTTTTCGAATCAATCCGTTAAAGAGGTAATCTTTGCTGTATTTTGCAAAGAGCCATACACCTAGACTTAGGAAAACTAGGGTAGAACCTCCACCAACAAAGACATCTATTAATCCAAAACTACTAAATAAATTAGCAATCATACATCCAATTGTCACACCGATGATGTATTTAGGGTTGTAAAATGCCAAGAAATTCAACATTTCTGAAATACGGAACTGGTACTCCCCAAAACTAAGAACATTGATTGGTGGCGTAATAGTCAAAACTACATAAATAGCAGCAACAATAGCAATATCTGCCATGTCACGAACAGTTAATTTTTTCATGTTTTCTCCTTTGACGGTTTCCCGCGTAAAATATGCTTGGTGAAAGAAGCTAAGCACCAAGGGTTGAGATTATCAACCTTACTAGTATAGCACATTAGCCAGCTTTATGCTATACTAAAATCATGAAAAAACTAACAAGATCTTTCTTTGATAACGAGATTCTCTCCTACCTATTTTTCGGTGGTGCTACGACTCTGGTCTCTATTTCATCACGTTTGGTTATTTACCATATCAGCCACCAGGAAATCCTTGCAACTGCCCTTGCAAATATTATTGGGATTCTCTTTGCCTTTCTCACAAATGATACAATTGTCTTTAAACAAGAGAGAAGAAATTGGCCGACTCGCTTGGCTAAGTTTTTCTTAGCTCGTCTCTCTACTCTTGGTCTTGACGTTCTTTTAACTTATATCTTTGTTACAACTTTCCCTGATATTATTGGCCAGTTTGTCGAATTTAATATAGATAGGGTTAATACTGTTGAAACTATCCTAGCACAAATCTTGATCATCATTTTAAACTATATTTTCAGTAAAATCTATATTTTTAAAAGGGGCAACTGACTGCTTTAAGCGTTCAAGTTGCTTTTTGTCACAATTTAGGATATAATAAATTAGAAAATTAGGAAAGGAATTTATGAAAATGTTAAAGGATCTTAAAGAATTCTTGCTTCGTGGTAATGTCGTTGACCTCGCTGTCGGTGTGATCATTGCCTCTGCTTTTGGTGCTATCGTTACTTCATTTGTTAATGATATCATCACTCCACTCCTATTGAACCCAGCTTTGGAAGCTGCGAAAGTACAAAACATCGCTGAGCTTGCATGGAATGGTGTTACATATGGTAAATTCTTGAGTGCTATTATCAACTTTCTCGTTGTAGGTACTGTGCTTTTCTTCGTTATTAAAGCTATTGAAAAAGCGCAAAACCTTCGTAAGAAAGAGGAAGTGGTTGAGGAAGCACCTGCTGCTCCAACTGAACTTGAAGTTCTTCAAGAAATCAAAGCTCTTCTTGAGAAAAAATAAAACAAAAAAAGGATCTAGCTTAAAGCTAAATCCTTTTTCTTTACTCTTTTGGTAACTTCCCAGCCTTTTCGAGCATTTTCTTAATTAAGTACGGCATCTTCACATTTTCACGACCTTTTTTCTCAATGAGTTTTTTGACAAATTCTGGCATCTGAAGGTCGTCTGTCTCCTCCATGATGTCCTTGGTAGTTGCCGAAGGAGCTAACTCATCAAAAGTTTCTTCTTCTGGGAGAAAAGCTTTAAATTCTTTGTCTTCATTGGCTCTTACAGTAGCAACTAAAGCGTCAATTAAACGGCTATCCGTATTGGGCATAGGTGGACGATGGTAGGTGACACCTAATTCTTGACACAACTCATAACATTCTACATCGTTGTCAAACAAGACTTCGATGTGCTCACTGATAAAACTAATCGGGACAAAAATATAATGCTCGGGATGTTGCTTTTGTTCTCGTAAATATTCTAAAACATCTGGCTTGATCCAAGGGATTCCAATATCGCTTTCGCTCTGCCAAGTATTGGTATACTGATCTGTCATCAGGCAGAGTTGTTCAGCGATTAGCTTGCTATTATCGAAAATCTGATCGATATATGGATCTCCATAGTCTAAGGCAAAAATGGGAACACTGTGTGCTGAAAAGATCACCTTGAAAGACTCTTCTCCCACTTGGTTTCGTAAAATTTTGTTAATCTCATCAGTCCAGAAGTCTAGCAAAGGCTGTTGTTGATACCAGTCCTTAATGACTAAAAATCGGATCTGCTGGCTTTCCAGAAACTTTTCATACCCCATGACTGAGTAAAAAGAATAATGAGGTTCCAAAATCAAGCAGATACATTCTTCAACACCATCTGCTTCCATCTTCTTGATCACGTCTGGAATAAAGGGACGAGAAAATTTGTTGGCAAAGTAGATACCGTACTCCTCACCCAATCGTTCTCTAACTAGAGCGACCTCTTCTCGCGTAATCCGCTGCAAGGGCGTCCCACCTATAAGGACATAGTTGTCATAGAGAGTCTGAATCTCGTGGTCTTGGGGTCTAACTCCACGACGAATGTTTGTAAAAAATTCTGCTACTCCTTCAAAACTAATCTCCTCTGGAGATCCAAAGGTCATCATCAATATTGCTTTTTTCATATTATCATCCTTATGATATTATTTTCACTATCTATTCTATCATGAAAGAAAAAAATAGTAAACGCTTCCGAGTCTACTATTTCTTTTGTTCTTTTGTATTTCTATCTCGTCTTATGATTAGGATGATAACAACAAGGAGTAAGATGACGATAATCAGGAGAAGAAAGGCAAGGATATAAATCCAATGCGTTGGTAGCCCTTGATCGAAATACCGCGTCCCTACAGCTTCCCCACTCTTATCCTGGGCTGCTTTTACTGGTGCATCCGTTATTTTAGCCAAGAGGATATGCCGTCCATTGGTAATATTAAGGAAACAGGTGCTTAACAAAACAATCTTGTCCGTTGAGGTCAAGGAGACATCCCGCTTGTATTTGGCTTTGCTTAACAGATACTGATAGTAAGCCTGGTGTTCCTCATCGTTGGAACTCAAAGTCCGGTAAATCTCCGTGTCATAGGCGTCCACTTCTAAAATCCCAAAAATTTCAAGACCACGTTCTCGACCATTGTAGTAGATAGAGCCATAGCGATGCTTTTCAAAAAAATCTTGATCTGCAAATTTTTGAATCTCCCCAAACATAGCACCAGAAGCCATGGAGTGACCATAAATGATGGTGTTAAAGTCGGTAAAATTTGGATTAAAACGATAGTCTAGAAAAATTGAGCCCGATACAGTATAATCACCAAAGGCATTTCGGTCAAGGTATTTAACATTGTCCTGACTCTGCAAGAGAGGATAGTCTACCTTGGTTCCATCAAGGCTAATCCAACCACAAACATCCTTGTTGAGGTGCTGCAAGGTTTCAAAGCCCGTACTGCTGGCATCCTTTTCAATGGGATTATAGTGATCGTAGTCGCTTGCAAGGACCCTATCACCAGTAAAAAGACAGAATAAAGCTAAAAAAAGGGATAGAATGGTTTTTATGACTTTGCGACTCGTAGACATTTTAATATTCACTTCTTTCTCCTTTCTAGCCTTGAAAATAAAAGAGCAAGAGAGGCTGTCCCTTTCTCTTTTATTGGTAGTTTAGTCAGTAATGGTATCTGCTCCTTCCTCCTTTCCTTCTCTTCTACGACGCAATATCAAGTAGAGGATGATGAGCAAGAAGATCAATAACAAGAGCAAGATAAATAAGATGATGTACCATATCCACAAAGGAATCGATGAGAGAAATCGTCCGAGCGACGAATCATCAAAGACACTGTAAGGGAATGGTTTTGATTTTTTCGTATGGAAGGTGTTTTTTGGAACCGTATCCGTAATCTTGGCAACTACGATATGTCTCCCATTTGTTACGTCTAGGAAACAGGTACTGAGGAGGATGATATGGTCATTTGGCCCCAGTGTAATATCCCGCTTGTGAATGGCAACCGAGAGTAAGTGATCGATATATTCTTGGCGCCGATCATCCCCACTGATACCTGGATCGTAGATATTAAAGTCATAGGCGTCCACCTCAAGCATCTCAAAGATCTCAAGACCTTTTTCAACACCATTATAGTAAATACTACCGTAACGATGCTGATCAAAAAATTCCTTATCAGAAAACTTTGCTACATCTCCAAACATAACCCCATTTTCTACATGGTGTCCGTAGATGATGGTATTAAAGTCCTCGAACTTGGATTCATTTCGAGCCTCAAGGAAAATAGCTCCAGTTGCAGCAAATTCTCCCTTTGAGTCCTTGTTCAGGTACTTTTCATTGTCTTTGGCTTGGACTAAGGGGTAGTCGATATTGGTACCATAGACATTGATCCAGCCGAGAACCTCTGGATTGACTTGCTGTAGCTTGTGAAAGCCAGAAAAACTAGCAAGCTCATCCTTCTCAGTAGTACTCACTGGTCTATAGGCCTCATACTCACTAGACGAAGCCTGAGAATAGACCTGATTGGAATCCCAAAGGGCGTAGAAACCAAAGAGAAAGACTAAGGCTGCCAAGAGAAGCAAGATATGATTTATCAACGCATCTACAGCAAGTACCAGACGCCTAGACAGACTCCTTTTTGGTTTCTCACGCTTGATTTTCATCGGTCAAACCAGTTGCTTAAGCTTGTCTGCGTTTTTTAGACAAAACAACAAATCCAGCCAAACCAAGACCAATCATCAAGATGAAAGGAAGGTTGTCAATCAAGAGACCAGTAGGGGTAACGTCTGGCAAGCTATTTGTGATAGTGTTATCGTTTGGTTTTTCACCAACAAGAATACTATCTTGAGTGAAATTTGTAGAAACTGTACCAGCTTGATTTTTTGATGCTCCGTTCTCCTTATATGCAGCTGAAGCTGTATAACCTTGAGATCCTGTTTCAACCAATTTATAACGAGTACCTGCAGGAATTGTGTCAAACACCAAAGATTGATCGTGGCGTAGTGTTATAGTTGTTTCTTGACCATAGACAAATGTTTTTGAGGTTTCACCGATTTTACCAGTGATGGATTGTGAAGTTTCTGTAGATGCTTTGGTAAAAGTAAGCTTGAAAGTGAAATCTTTTGATTTATCTGCAGTAGCACCTGACACAACTTTTTTAATTACTAAAGATTTAGCATTTGGATCAACTTTTGAAACATTTGGTTTATTAGGGTTTGGTTCATTTGGATCTGTAATTTTACCCGCATTTTTACGATAGATGTTAGTGAAAAGATCATATTTGTAAGTAGTTCCACTTTCAGATGGTTTTACTTTACCATTCACACTTGGAGTGACTTGTTTAAAATACACAGAAGAAATATATGTTCCTCCTGTAGTTTTGTTCTTAACAATGACATGCATTTCATAGTTGCGATTATCGTATGTCATAAAATCAATAGGTGAACCATTTTTTTGAATAGCTTTCCAACCAACATTTTGTTTTTCAGCAACAGTATAGACATATTCACCAGCATGTGTATAGTTCACTTCTCTAAAAATATCGCCGGTTTCTTTCTTAATGCTAGTTTGGCCAGTTACTAAAACGTCTGTTCCAGAATAAGATACATTTTTATCTGTAATTTGACCATTAGTAGAATCAATCGTTTCATAAGGTGCACCATTTGATGATGTACCAGTTTTAGGGGTGAAAGTAAATGTAAAAGTTGCTTCAGGTGTTGTAATTCCTTCCGCAATATTCAATACCTTATTAATAGAAACTTTTGCACTTGTTTCACCATTTGCTTTGGCAGTTGCCACATCATTATCATCCGCAAATGTTGGCACTCCTCTAAAGACCGACAAGGCGGTTACAGCTGCAATACTTGCAGTAACTAATTTTTTCAAAAATGTTTTTTTCATGATTATTCCTTTTATTTTTAAATTTCTTTTTTCATAAATTGTCATCAAAAGCCCCGTCGCCTTAGGACTGTTACCACCTTGCCATGGGTATCCTGTATCGGAATGGTTCCAAAAGCACGACTATCTACAGCCGTTGTTCGATTGTCTCCGAGGACAAAGAGCTGTCCTGCCGGGACTTTCATTGGGAAGCTAGCCCCTTCCTTATAGAGCAGCGTTTCTTTGTAGATATCCTGCTCTTGTTGAGGAGAACCGTTGATGATGAGACCATTTTCGTTTATATCGATCGTACTTCCTTCGGTCGCTATGACACGCGCCACTCTTTCCTTGCCCTTATAACTATAGACGAGCAGATCCCCAATCGAATAGCGTTTATCCAGCCTATAGTAGACAACCAAGTCGCCATCTTTCAAGGCTGGCTTCATGCCATCGTCATTGTATCTCAATAGTCCAAATACAAAAAAGTAAAGCGTGACCAGTACAAACCCAACCATCAGAAGCTTACTGACTAAGTAGAGGATATCTCCCCATACACTCGGCGGAGACTTATCCCGATTGACTTGTGTTACTGTTTTCTTATGTTTCTTTTTAAGTAGCATTATTTTCTCCTATGTACCACTAGATATCCGAGTAGGATTGTAAAGAAGATTCCTCCTAGAGGAAGGATTATTCCTAACACGAGTGTACTGCTGAGGAAGTCAATTCCGGTTTCAGGTACGCTATTTTTATTGTTAGTGACTGTTGCAGCCTTATCTGAATCAAGAGTTCCGTCTTTGTTTTCATAGGAAACCTGATAACCTCGAGAAGAGTTTGATTCCTCTTCTACGATATAGTAACTATCGAGTGGAAGTCCATCAATTTTTATGGTTTGATCTTTGTTGAGATCAATAGACGCTCGACCATTCGTAAATTGTAGAGGGGTTCTTTTATTATTCACCGTTGCATTATAGGTTCCATTCAGTGGGCTGTTCTGAGCATCCCTGATGTTAATGGTAATCTTGAAGGATTTTAATAGATTGGCAAATACCCCAGTAACCTTTTTTGTAACGGATAAACTTGGAAGCTTGTGATTCGTAACAGTGCTGGTTTCGTCTTTATTCAGATCACCCTCTTGATTCTCATATGTAACGTGGTAACCGTTCGTTGATGCCGCTTCTTCTTCAACTTTGTAATGAGTTCCTCGAGGAAGATAGCTTAGAATACCTTTCCAACGTTTTCGTTTGTCAACACGAATCTTCGCTTCACCATTCACAACATTTATCTCACCAAAAGTTCCATTCAATGGCGAAGAATCAGGAGAGGTTAGTTTTACCTTAATCCAAAACTCTTTGTTCAAGTTATTTTCAGCTTCCAACACTTTCTTAATCGTCAGACTTGGCAATTGTTTATATATTACCTTAAAGGATGGTTTAGATTCTGTACCAACATTTTTTATTTCTTTGGTAAAGGCGGGGACGTCCGGTGCAATTATATCGTATTGATATCCTTTGGCAACCTTTTCAAAGTTCCTCGTTTCATTAGATTTATTTTTTTCAACAGTCACATTGGTCTTTCGATATTCTTGATTGTCAGAACCTCCGTTCTTGTTCTTTTGAACCAGTTTCAGTTCAACATTACTCGGTTGATCAGCTGTAATAACAGTTCTCGCACCCGTCACACCTTGCCATTCAACCTCCACTGGTACCGTTAATGGTTCTGAAGGCTTAAAGGTTGGGTTGTCAGAGTATTCTTTGGTCTTGGTTTGGGAGGTGCCTATTCCATAGGAATAAGTGACATTGGCCCCTTTATTGGAGTAGAGTTTATTGACATCAGAACCCTCAGCATCACCAGCCTCTAGTTTTTTATCACCAGCAATGGCATCTAAGGCTTCTTGACTTGATGTAACAGT
>CAUSQY010000060.1:0-7594 GCA_963533645.1 uncultured Streptococcus sp.
CCAACTCGTCTACCTCTTGTTCCAGCACCAGAAGAAGATGCCAAACGCATTATCAAAGTTGTCGTAGATGGCGACTACGAAGCAACTAAGGCAACTGTAACTGGTGTTTTAAGACCAGATTACTAATAAAGGCAATAAAATCCATGACCGCAAGAATGATCATGGATTTTTTTTATTTTCCTAAACAGAATTGGCTAAAGAGCTGTGTAATGAGTTCATCTGGAGCAGCATCACCTGTGATTTCACCGAGGATTTCCCAAGTACGAGTCAAGTCAACTTGAAGCAAGTCAACTGGCATACCCAGTTCAAGACCTTCGTTAACAGCTTGTAGGCTTTCAACTGCCTTTTCAATCAAGGAAATGTGACGGGCATTAGATAGGTAAGTAGCATCTTGCTCAACCAAACCAGCATTTTCAAAGAAGAGGTCGTTGATTCTATCCTCAATCTTATCAATGTTTTGGTTTTTAAGAACTGAAATACGGATGACATCTTCAGGAAGCTCAGAAGTTTCAATCGCTTCAGGAAGATCAGTTTTATTAAGTAGAATAATGCGGTTGGTATCCTGACTGATTTCTAAGAGTTGGCGGTCTTGAGTGGTTAGTGGTTCGCTAGCGTTTAAGACAAGAAGTACCAAGTCAGCTTCCTTGAGGGCTTTTCTCGAACGCTCGACACCGATTTGTTCCACGATGTCATCCGTTTCACGGATACCAGCTGTGTCAATCAATTTTAGGGGAACACCGTTAATGTTGACGTATTCTTCGATGACATCACGGGTGGTTCCAGCGATGTCTGTAACGATGGCCTTTTCTTCACGCAAGAGGTTGTTGAGGAGGCTGGATTTCCCAACGTTGGGACGACCGATGATGGCAGTTGAAATTCCCTCACGGAGGATTTTACCGCGACGAGCTGTTCTAAGGAGATTGGTTAGCAATTGTTCAAACTCCATAGTTTTCTCACGGACGACTGCAGTAGTGGCTTCTTCAACATCGTCATACTCAGGATAGTCGATATTGACCTCTACTTGGGCAAGCGTATTGAGGATTTCTTGGCGGGTATTATTGATAAGATCAGAAAGAGAACCGTCCAATTGTTTGGCTGCGATATTCATGGCCTTATCTGTCTTGGCACGGATGATGTCCATCACCGCCTCAGCCTGAGTCAAATCCACACGACCGTTTAGAAAGGCACGCTTGGTAAATTCACCAGGTTCTGCCAACCGAGCTCCTTCACGGATAGCTAGCTGGAGAATCTCATTGGTCACCGCAATCCCACCGTGGGTGTTAATCTCGATAATGTCCTCGCGAGTGAAGGTCTTTGGAGATTTCATAGCCCCAACCATAACCTCGTCCATAACTTTACCAGTTTGAGGGTCAACGATGTGACCGTAGTTAAGAGTGTGGCTAGCAACCTTGATTAAGTCTTTGCCTTTAAAAATCTTTTGCGCAATAGCAAAACTATCTGTTCCGCTCAAACGAACAATACCAATGGCCCCTTCACCTAGTGGAGTAGAGATAGCAGCGATGGTATCAAATTCACGTGTAATCATACTAATTCCTTTTGTATTTCTTTTCTTAGGATAGGTATCCAAGCATCTCTTCAAATTGTAACAAAATTAGGCTATTTCTTCAATGGATGCTACTTGGAGATTGAAAAAGCCTAAGCAATTCTGCTTAAGCTGGCTTATTTGGTGCGCATTTCCCCTTGTGGGAAGTAAGTTCCTTCTGGCATGTCGTTGATGATGACATGGACAGCAGATTGAGGTGCTCCAGTGTTGCGAACAACAGCTTCCGTTACTTCCTTAGCAAGAGCTTTCTTTTGCTCGAGCGTGCGTCCTTCAAATAAATCGATGCGTACAAATGGCATAATAGCTTCCTCCACTAGTTTTTGATTTCTTCTATTTTACCACATTTTGCCGTTTAAAGCTTCAGAAAATTATGATATACTAGAATGTAGCAAAAATTTAGAAATGGACGTGAAATAGAAGCATGGCACAGTTGTATTATCGTTATGGGACCATGAACTCTGGTAAGACGATTGAGATTCTCAAGGTGGCCTATAACTACGAGGAGCAAGGAAAGGGAGTTGTGATTATGACTTCGGCTCTGGATACGCGTGACGGAGTTGGCTATGTATCCAGTCGGATTGGTATGAAACGCCCAGCTATTGCGATTGAGGAAACGACGGATATCTTCGGCTATATCCGAGATTTACCTGAAAAACCTTACTGTGTGTTGGTCGATGAGGCTCAATTTCTCAAGCGTCACCATGTTTACGATCTAGCTCGTGTTGTTGATGAGTTGGACATACCTGTCATGGCTTTTGGTTTGAAAAATGACTTTCGCAATGAATTGTTCGAAGGTTCCAAATATCTCTTGCTTTTAGCAGATAAGATTGACGAAATCAAGACTATCTGTCAGTATTGTAAGAAAAAGGCGACTATGGTGTTGCGTACGCAGGATGGTGTGCCAGTCTATGATGGCGAACAAATTCAGATCGGTGGAAATGAAACTTATATCTCAGTCTGCCGTAAACATTATTTTGCCCCTGAAATCAATAAGGAGAATGAAGAAAAATGAACATCTATGATCAACTACAAGCTGTAGAAGACCGTTATGAAGAATTAGGAGAATTGCTGAGTGACCCAGATGTCGTCTCAGATACCAAGCGTTTCATGGAGCTTTCGAAAGAAGAAGCTTCTACTCGTGATACGGTAACTGCCTACCGTGAGTACAAACAAGTTCTTCAAAACATCGTTGATGCTGAGGAGATGATTAAGGAATCAGGCGGAGATGCGGACTTGGAAGAAATGGCCAAGCAAGAGCTCAAGGATGCCAAGGCTGAAAAAGAAGAATACGAAGAAAAACTGAAAATCTTGCTTCTTCCAAAGGATCCAAACGATGACAAGAACATCATCCTTGAAATCCGTGGAGCAGCTGGTGGAGACGAAGCGGCACTTTTCGCTGGAGACCTTCTAACTATGTACCAAAAGTATGCGGAAGCCCAAGGTTGGCGCTTTGAAGTCATGGAAGCTTCTATGAACGGTGTCGGTGGTTTCAAAGAAGTGGTTGCTATGGTTTCTGGTCAGTCTGTATACTCTAAACTCAAGTATGAGTCTGGAGCCCACCGTGTTCAACGTGTCCCTGTGACAGAAAGTCAAGGCCGTGTTCATACCTCGACAGCGACAGTTCTAGTCATGCCTGAAGTGGAAGAAGTAGAGTACGATATTGATCCAAAAGACCTTCGTGTTGATATCTACCACGCATCTGGTGCTGGTGGACAGAACGTCAATAAGGTTGCGACTGCCGTTCGTATCGTTCACTTGCCAACCAATATCAAGGTTGAGATGCAGGAAGAACGTACCCAGCAGAAGAACCGTGAGAAGGCTATGAAGATTATCCGTGCGCGTGTTGCTGACCACTTTGCTCAGATTGCACAGGATGAACAAGACGCTGAGCGTAAGTCGACAATCGGTACTGGTGACCGTTCAGAACGTATCCGTACTTACAATTTCCCACAAAACCGTGTCACAGACCACCGTATCGGCTTGACCCTCCAAAAACTAGATACCATTTTGTCTGGTAAATTGGACGAAGTTGTGGATGCCTTGGTGCTCTATGACCAAACACAAAAATTAGAAGAATTAAACAAATAATGAAATTAGCTCAATTATTTTCAGATTTTGAAGAAGAGTTGATAAGACAAGGAGAGGAAGCAGAAAGCCTCTCTTTTGTCTATCGTAGCTTAAAAAATCTCTCTTTTACGGACTTCGTCTTTGCTCTTCAACAAGAGGTAACAGAGGAAGAAAAACAATTTGTAGAAGAAATTTACCAGCAGTTAGCAACTCACAAACCGGCTCAGTACATCATTGGACAGGCAAATTTCTTTGGAATGCAGTTAAAAGTGGATGAGCGGGTTTTGATTCCTCGTCCAGAAACAGAAGAGTTGGTGGACCTTATCCTAGCTGAAAATCCTAAAGAAAATCTCAAGAACTTGGATATTGGTACTGGAAGTGGTGCCATAGCCCTCGCACTAGCAAAAAACAGACCAGATTGGTCAGTGACAGCAGCAGATATTTCCCAAGACGCCTTAGAGCTTGCCTCAGAGAATGCTAAAAATCAAAATCTTAATATATTTTTTAAAAAATCTGATTGTTTTGCAGAAATTTCTGAAAAATATGATATAATTGTATCCAATCCACCCTATATCTCTCGTGAAGATGAGTCAGAGGTCGGCTTGAATGTTTTGCATTCGGAGCCTCATCTAGCTCTCTTTGCAGATGAGGATGGCCTAGCTATTTACCGTAGAATTGCGGAAGATGCAAAAGACTATCTCAAAGATGGTGGTAAGATTTACCTTGAAATTGGATACAAGCAAGGTCAAAGTGTTCCTTCGCTTTTTAGGAAACATCTTCCTGAAAAACGAGTACGAACACTCAAGGACCAATTTGGTCAAGATAGGATGGTTGTAGTTGATGATGGACAGGATTAGACAAGAGTTGGAAAAGGGCGGATCTGTTGTTTTGCCTACAGAGACGGTTTACGGTCTTTTTGCTAAGGCTTTAGATGAAAAATCTGTCGACCATGTTTACCAACTCAAACGTCGTCCTAGAGATAAGGCGCTCAATCTTAATGTTGCTTCTCTAGAGGACATCTTGCACTTTTCAAAGAAACAGCCAACTTATCTACAAAAGCTTGTAGAGACCTTTTTACCAGGTCCCTTGACCATTATCCTCGAAGCCAATGACCGAGTTCCCTTTTGGGTCAATTCTGGTCTTGCAACTGTTGGGTTTCGGATGCCGAATCACCCCATTACACTGGATTTGATTCGAGAGACAGGACCTTTGATTGGGCCGTCTGCCAATATTTCGGGTCAGGCAAGTGGAGTGACCTTTGCTCAAATTCTACAGGATTTTGACCAAGAAGTTCTGGGTCTGGAGGACGACGCTTTTCTAACTGGACAGGATTCGACGATTTTGGATTTGTCTGGAGACAAGGTGAAAATCTTACGTCAAGGGGCAATTAAACGAGAAGATATTCTTGCTCGGTTGCCAGAGATTTCTTTTGAGGAGGAATGAGATGCTAAGAAATTTGCAAGAAACAGATGTGAATGCTATATGTGAGATTAACAAAGAGGCTTTGGGTTATTCTTTTAGTCCAGAGGACACAGCTAGTCAACTAGCTAAATTATCTCAGGATTCTCATCATTTCCTACTTGGCTATGAGGATGCAGCCAATCATGTCTTACTTGGATATGTCCATGCTGAAGTTTATGAATCTCTCTATTCCAAAGCAGGATTTAATATCTTAGGTTTAGCGGTTTCGCCTCAAGCGCAAGGGAAAGGTATCGGTAAAAGTTTACTGCAAGGGTTGGATCAAGAAGCAAAAAGACGGGGTTATGGGTTTATCCGCTTAAACTCTGCCGATCATCGTCTGGGTGCTCATGCATTTTATGAAAAAGTTGGTTATACTTGTGATAAAGTGCAGAAACGGTTTATTCGCATCTTTTAGTTTATTTTCTTATTGGAAAAACAAACTAAAGGACCAGTCACACTATAAAGGAGAAGACCTATGATTTTTGATAAAGACGATTTTAAAGCATACGATGCAGATCTCTGGAATGCTATCGCCAAAGAAGAAGAACGCCAACAAAACAACATTGAGTTGATTGCTTCGGAGAACGTGGTTTCTAAGGCTGTTATGGCAGCTCAAGGGTCTATCTTGACGAATAAATACGCTGAAGGTTACCCAGGACGCCGTTATTATGGTGGAACTGATGTGGTAGACGTTGTAGAAACTCTTGCTATTGAACGTGCAAAAGAAATTTTTGGTGCTAAATTCGCCAATGTCCAACCTCACTCAGGAAGCCAAGCCAACTGTGCGGCTTACATGGCCTTGATTGAGCCAGGTGATACCGTTATGGGAATGGATTTGGCAGCGGGTGGACACTTGACCCACGGAGCTCCAGTTAGCTTCTCTGGTCAAACCTACAACTTTGTTTCTTACAGTGTTGATCCTGAAACGGAACTCTTGGACTTTGATGCTATCTTGAAACAAGCCCAAGAAGTAAAACCAAAACTAATCGTAGCAGGTGCTTCAGCCTATTCTCAAATTATCGACTTTTCAAAATTCCGTGAAATCGCAGATGCTGTTGGTGCTAAGCTCATGGTGGATATGGCTCATATCGCTGGTTTGGTTGCAGCTGGTCTTCACCCAAGCCCAGTGCCATACGCTCATATCACGACAACAACGACCCACAAAACCCTTCGTGGACCTCGTGGTGGTTTGATTTTGACAAATGACGAAGAACTAGCTAAGAAAATTAACTCAGCTATTTTCCCTGGTATTCAAGGTGGTCCTTTGGAGCATGTTGTGGCGGCTAAGGCGGTTTCATTCAAAGAAGTTTTGGACCCAGCATTCAAGGAATATGCTGCTAATGTCATCAAAAACAGCAAGGCTATGGTTGAAGTCTTCGTTCAAGACCCTGATTTCCGTATCATTTCTGGCGGTACTGAAAACCATCTCTTCCTAGTGGATGTGACTAAGGTTGTAGAAAACGGAAAAGTTGCTCAAAACTTGCTGGATGAAGTCAATATTACCCTAAATAAAAACTCAATCCCTTACGAAACCTTGTCACCATTCAAGACAAGTGGGATTCGTATCGGATCTGCAGCCATTACTGCACGTGGATTTGGTGAAGAAGAAAGTCGCAAAGTGGCTGAACTCATCATTAAAACCCTTAAAAATGCAGAAAATGAAGCTGTCTTAGAAGAAGTGAGAAGTGCAGTCAAAGAATTGACAGATGCCTTCCCATTATACGAGGACTAAAACTTTTATGGACATTTATATTAAGAAAGCCATTATCCACCAGTTCAGTCCGGATGATACCGAGCTGTTCCTAGCGGATAAGTTTCTCAATATCACTCCAAAAATCGAAGAATACCTGCGTAGAAAAATTGAACGTGTGTATTCAGATGAAGCTAAGACTGGGATTTTCGAAGAAGAAAATCCCTTCTTCAATCACATCACAGACGATTTGTTGGAGACATCAGTAACACTGGCTAATCTCTGGAAAGAGGAGTTCAGCATTTCTGAAAATCTCAAGACCAATGACTTGGTTTTTGTTCAGTTTTCTAAAGAAGGTGTAGAGCATTTCGCTTTCTTGCGAATTGCTCTGCGGGAAACCTTGACCCACCTTGGTGGAGAAGTTGATAATCCAATCAAGCTAACTCAGAATAACTTACCTGGATTTGGAACGGGAGCTGATGAGGCCTTGGTCGTCAATCTTCAAAGTCGCAAGTACCATCTGATCGAGAAACGAATCAAGTACAATGGAACTTTTTTGAACTACTTTTCAGAAAATCTGCTAGCTGTTGCCCCTAAGATTTCGCCAAAGAAATCCATAAAGGAATTGGAAAAAACGGCTCAGAGAATTGCAGAGTCCTTTAACACAGATGATTTTCAATTCCAATCCAAGGTCAAATCAGCAATTTTCAACAATCTTGAAGAAAACAATGAGTTGTCTCCTGAAAAATTGGCTAATGACCTTTTTGACAACAATCTGACAGCTCGTTTGAGCTTTATCGACCAAGTCAAGG
>CAUSQY010000061.1:0-7473 GCA_963533645.1 uncultured Streptococcus sp.
AGGCACGTGTAAACGGAGTTACTTTGGTTACAGAGGCTGTACCACCATTTGACATCGCAGAAATGACTAGAGAATTGTCAATCATCCAAGCTTGAGCTTCAGCGTATTTTTCATAACGCTTAGCGACATCTTTATTCTCAGCATCTGCTTCTTTTAGGAGTTGTGTATAGGTATCGAGCCCCAAACTCTTAATGAGCTCTTGGTCTTCCTTAGCATCAAGACCAAAAATCTTGAGATAGAAGCCAGTTTCAGCATTGAAGGGGTCTAGATAAGTTGATGGATCCTGGTAATCACCAACCCAACCATCAAAGTTTAGGTCGTAATCACGAGCTGCTGGGTTTGGTGCTAGGAAGGCAACATTTCCAAAGTCATCTGTAGAAAGCTGTTGAACATCAATGACGATATTGTCAGAACCTAGTACTGTTTCAAGGGTTTGTTTAACTGAGTTCATACCAGAAACCGCATTTTTATTTGTCTGATCGACAGGGACATCCAAATGGATTGGGAAAGTCACGCCTTGAGCTTCCAATTCCTTTTTAGCTTCCGCAAATTTTGCTTGGGCCTTTTCCTTGTTAAAGTAAGCATCTTGAGCGTCTGCCAAATTGATGCCTGACCACTCAGTTCCATAGTTCACAAGCTTAGAAGCTGTTACTTCTCCAAAGGTCTTATCTCCCACCTGGACAAATGTTGGGGGAACCAAAGTATTACGAAGGGTTTTGCTCGCTGCTTCTTCACCGTTAGATTGAGCAGAGTAGGCTGTTCGATCAATTCCAAAGTTGATAGCCTGACGGAAATTTTTATTTAAGATAGCTGTTTGAGCTGATTTCTTTTGGTCGTCCGTTGTTTTAGCGGTATGATTATAGGTTTTGCGGTTGACATTAAAGTTAAAGTACCAAGATGTCTTGTCTTGTAAGCTATAGACGATATTGTCTTGGTATTTTTCTTTTGTCTTAGCATAGTTCGAACTATTTGGGTAGACTCCTGCAATCGAGTAAGCACCACTTTCAAAGTTTCGAATGGTCATCTCCTGATCTGACCCATCAAAGTAGGCTAACTTAACTTTTTCAATGGTTACTTTATCATGGTCATAATAGTGTGGATTCTTCACATATTCGATCGAAGATTTTGATGTGAAATCTTTTAACAGATAGGGACCATTATAAAGGATACTGTCTGGTGTCAAGGTACCAAAATCTTTATCCTTTGATTTCAAGAACTCTTCATTGACTGGGAAAAGGATACTATTGGTTGTCTTAGAGTTCCAATAAGGTTCTGGTCGAGTCAAAGTGTACTCGACTGTGTAATCATCCAAGGCTTTGACACCGACAGTTGAAAAGTCATTGGTCACACCCGTCACATAGTCATTCAATCCCTTGATTGAATTTTGGATCAGATCCATGGCTTGCCCCTTGTTGTCCGCGGCATATTTGATTCCAGTGACAAAATCCTGAGCTTTGACTGAAGCATATTCCTCACCATCAGCCGTATACCACTTGGCATCTTTTCTAAGCTTGTAGGTATAGGTCAAACCATCTGATGAAACTGACCAATCCTCCGCAAGAGCAGGCACAAGGTTCCCATAGCTGTCATTTTCTAACAAACCATCCACAAGATTGGTAATAACGGCAGTGTTATCTGCATAATAATCTAGAAGATAGTTAAAAGTTGTTGGATTCGCACTAAATGTTGATGAATAAGTGCTAGTATCTGTGTTGGACTGTCCACATGCCGAGAGCAAAATCCCTGTTGCTAAGACAAGACCTGTCCCGATTAGTCTTTTTTTCATTTTGATCATCATTCACTCCTTTATGTCACCTTTTATAACATAACCATATTTTATCAAATTTATTCAAAAATGTAAAGTTACTACTTTTATGACAACTGGTGTCTCAAAACAAAAAAAGGAAGCACAGTTCCCTGTAACTTCCTTTCCTGTTTATAGATTACTTAACGTGTTTTTCAAGTTCTTTTTGGTATTTGGCATTTGTCTCGATTTTTTCTTGTTGCCATTTCTTGAAGGCTTCTTCGTATTCTTTTGCAGTCACAACGTCATTTTGTAACTCCAATCCTTTGAACACAAATGGATCCCCCTTGATCCCGACTTGAGAGTAAGCTTTTGTGAATGGTACAGTTCGGCTAACAGTTGGAGAACCACCTGAAGAAGCAACTGGAATCAAGAGCGAGCTATCAGACACCCAAGCTTGCGCTTTGGCATATTTTTCATAACGCTTATTGAGGTCGCTTGTTTCAGCTGCGGCATCATCCAAGAGTTTCTTGTATTCGTCTAGTCCAACTTGAGCCATCACTTCTGGATCTTTTCCACGAGTGATACCCAAGTGTTTAAGGGCAGAACCCTTCTTGGCATCAAGAATGTTTAGGTAGGTAGCTGGGTCTTGATAGTCTGGTCCCCAACCAGTTCCGTTCAAGTCATAGTCTTTTTGAGATGGCACCTTGGCTTGAGACGTAATGCTAATTTTTTCATTATCTGTCATTTGAAGGACATCGACAATGACATTTTCAGTACCAAGCGATGATTCGATCGACTGCTTGAGTGAGTTGGTTTGTTGAACCGCGATCACATCTGTTTGTTCAACTGGGATATCCAAATGGATTGGGAAGGTAACCCCCTTGGCTTGCAATTCTTCTTTGGCTTTAGCAAAGGCTGCCTTAGCTTTTTCAGGACTGTAAATCGTATCCTTGCCATCTGTAAGAGCTACATCTTTCCACTGGTCTCCATATGAAACGAGCTCTGCCTGCGCCAACTCTCCAAAGGTCTTTTCGCCTACTTGAACGTAGTCATGAGGCACTAGGCTGTTACGGATAATCTTGTTCGCACCTTCTTCACCATTCAACTGAGCAGTATAAGAATGACGGTCAAGGGCAAAGTTCAGCGCCTGACGGAAGTTCTTGTTAAGAAGAGCTTCTTTCGTTGAAGTTTTTTGAGCCTCGTCTGTTTTGGCTGTTTTATTGTAAGATTGGCGGTTTACGTTAACAGTGAGGTAGTAGCTTGTCGCTTCTTGAGGACTATAGACAATCTTATCGCCGTACTCTTGTTTAGTTGACTCAAAATTTGAACTTGTTGGGAAGAGACGGGCTGTTGTATAAGCACCTTGTGTAAAGCTACGAATCAAAGATTCTTGGTCTGATCCATCGTAGAAAGTTAGTTTAATATTGTCAATCTTGACATTGTCCTTATCCCAGTAGTTTGGATTCTTTTCATATTCAATGACTGATTTTGAAGTCAATGATTTCAAGAAATATGGACCATTATATAGAATACCTGATGGGGTTGGTGCACCATAGTCGCTCCCTTTAGAATTTAAAAATTCTTCATTAACCGGAAGCATGGTTGCAGTTGTGACCTTAGAGTTCCAGAAACTTTCTGGTTTGTTGAGCGTGTATTCTACCGTGTAATCATCAACAGCTTTAACTCCTACTGTAGAGAAATCATTGCTCTCACCACTAACATACTCTGCCAAACCTTTGATAGAATCCTGAATCAAAGAAAGACCATCTGATTTTCCGTCAGCAGCATGTTTAAGCCCAGTAACAAAGTCTTTGGCCTTAACTTCAGCGTATTCTTCCCCATCAGAAGTATACCATTTTACACCCTTACGAAGTTTGTAGGTGTAAGTCAAACCATCCTTTGAAACAGACCAGTCTTCTGCAAGTGATGGAATTAAGTTCCCATACTTATCATTTTCCAAAAGACCATCAACAACGTTTGCTATAACGTCAGAGGTTGAGCTCTTGCTCGTCACACTATAGTCCAAAGAAGATGGATCCATAGCGTAGACATAAGAGAATGTTTTGGGAGCATCCGCTTTCTTTTCACTTTGCCCACAAGCAGTTAACAGTAGGGCCGCACTCAAAACAGCACCTGCTCCTAAGAGCCACTTTTTAGATTTCATAAGTAATCTCCTTAAAGATAGTGTTTTCACCATTATACCCTATTTTCTCATAAAAGCAAGAACTTTCGCCAGATTTTTTAGAAAATTCTAACAAATATTTTTAAAAGGGTTTTCTATATAATTTTTAGTAAAAGACCCTCAAGCATCAAAGGCTTGAGGGTCACTTATTTTAATCCGTTAGTTCCACACAGAAGGCATCCCATGGCTCTAAGGTTTGTTTTTCAACTGCTTTTTTAGCAGTAGTGTTTTCAATCAAGATTGACTTAACTCTTCCTTCTACTGAAAAGTTTTGTTTTTCATTGGACAAGTTAGCCACAACTAGGAAACGACGGTCATCGTCCTTACGGATATAAGCAAAGATCTTGTCAGCCGTATCGAGTAATTCAAAATCAGCTCGAATCAACCAGCGATTCTCCTTACGAATTTGAACCAGTTTTTGATAAGTATAGAAGATTGAATCTGGATCTGCTAATGCTTCTTGAACGTTGATTTCTTCGTAATTTGGATTAACTGCCAACCAAGGTTGACCTGTTGAGAAGCCAGCGTTTTTACTCTCATCCCATTGCATTGGGGTACGGGCATTATCACGACCAATGACACGGATGCTGTCCATGATTTCTGCTATCGGAACGCCTTTTTCAAGAGCTTCACGCGCATAGTTTAAGGATTCAATATCTTCTACTTGGTCTAAAGTTTCAAATGGATAATTGGTCATACCAATCTCTTCACCTTGGTAAATATAAGGAGTTCCTCTCATCAGATGAAGCAAAATCGCAAAGGCTTTGGCGGATTTTTCACGGTATTCTTGGTCATTTCCCCAGATAGAGACAATACGAGGAAGGTCATGGTTGTTCCAGAAGAGGGAATTCCAGCCGTCCTCAACTCTCAACTCTGTCTGCCATTTGTTGAAAATCTCTTTTAACTTCCCTACATTTAACTCTTTTTGGTAGTGCCACTTAGGCTGCCCTTCCTGATACTGAAGACAGATGTGCTCAAACTGGAAGACCATAGACAATTCTTGGCCCTTTGGATCAGAGTAAAGCTTGGCAATTTCTGGCGTTGCTCCCCAAGTTTCTCCCACTGTCAAGAGATCTTTGTCGCCAAAGGTCGCCTGATTCATTTCCTTGAGATAGGGATGGAGCATAGGACCATTATTGACTACTTTCTCATCAGGAATTTTCCCAATCATGTCAATAACATCCATACGGAAACCGCCAATGCCTTTATCAATCCAGAAGTTCATCATCTCGTAAATTTTCTGGCGTAGTTTTTCATTCTCCCAGTTGAGATCAGGCTGTTTCTTGCTGAAAAAGTGAAGATAGTATTGACCTGATTTTTCATCGTATTCCCAAGCAGACCCACTAAAGATAGACTCCAAATCATTGGGCTCATCTCGCCAGATATAGTAGTCACGTTCAGGGCTGTCAGGATTTTCACAGGCCTCGACAAACCAAGCATGCTCATCCGAGGTATGATTGACCACCAAGTCCATGATGATACGAATATCACGCTTCTTAGCTTCCGCGATCAGTTGGTCCATATACTCCATGGTCCCGAAAATAGCCGCAATCGCTTGATAATCAGCAATATCATAGCCATTATCATCCATAGGACTGTCATAAACGGGAGAAAGCCAAATCGCTGTAATCCCTAGCTTAGCTAGATAGTCTAACTTACTCGTAATTCCTGGCAAATCACCAATCCCATCTCCGTTGCTATCCATAAAACTCTTTGGATAGACTTGATAAACTACGGCATTGTGCCACCATTTTTCTTGCATCTGTTTACCTCATTATTTTAATATTCTACAATCTATGATAGCGCTTTTTAAAAGTTAGTGCAAGCGTTTGCCTAATCTTTTTGATTTCTTTTTTGACTCCATAGTTTCCTATCTTCCAATTTTTTTATATAATAGAGGTCAGAGGTAAAAAAATGAAAAAACAAGCTTTTAGTTCTGAACAATATTTGAATCTACAGCGCGACCATATCTTGGAGCGCATTAACCAATTTGACGGCAAGCTCTATTTGGAGTTTGGTGGCAAAATGTTAGAAGATTTCCACGCTGCTCGTGTACTTCCCGGTTATGAGCCTGACAATAAAATCAAGCTCTTGCAAGAATTGAAAGAGCAGGTTGAGGTTGTGATTGCCATTAATGCTAGCAACATCGAACATTCCAAAGCACGTGGTGACTTGGGCATTTCTTATGACCAAGAAGTTCTTCGTTTGATTGATAAATTCAATGAATTGGGTATTTTTGTCGGCTCTGTTGTCATCACACAATACGCTGGCCAACCCGCTGCAGATGCCTTCCGCAACCAGTTAGATAAAAACGGGATTGATTCCTATCTTCATTATCCGATCAAAGGATACCCGACTGATATGGATCACATCATTTCTCCAGAAGGTATGGGGAAAAACGACTATATCAAAACCAGTCGCAACTTGATCGTCGTAACAGCTCCTGGACCTGGTTCTGGAAAATTGGCAACTTGTATGTCCAACATGTACCACGACCAACTCAATGGCATCAAGTCTGGCTACGCTAAATTTGAAACCTTCCCAGTTTGGAATCTTCCCCTTCATCATCCAGTCAACTTGGCTTATGAAGCTGCCACAGCAGACCTTGATGATGTCAACATGATTGACCCCTTCCATCTCCAAACCTACAGAGAAACCACTGTCAACTACAATCGTGATATCGAAATTTTCCCGGTGCTCAAACGTATGTTGGAGCGCATTCTCGGTGAATCTCCATACGCTTCACCAACAGACATGGGTGTCAACATGGTTGGTTTCGCTATTACTGATGACGAAGCTGCTATCGAAGCTTCAAAACAAGAAATCATCCGTCGCTACTATCAGACTGTACTTGATTTTAAAGCTGAAAAAGTCGGAGAAACTGCTGTGAAGAAGATTGAACTTCTCATGAACGACCTCGGCATCACACCTACAGACCGTAAGGTTGCTGTCGCTGCACGCCAAAAGGCTGAAGAAACTGGTGGCCCTGCCCTAGCTCTCGAATTGCCAAATGGGGAAATCGTAACTGGTAAAAACTCAGAACTCTTTGGCCCTACAGCTGCTGCCTTGATCAATGCCATCAAAAAATCAGCTAACATCGCTAAGGAAGTAAAACTCATCGAGCCTGAAGTCGTCAAACCAATTCAAGGTCTTAAAATCAATCACCTAGGTAGCCGCAATCCTCGCCTCCACTCAAATGAAATCCTGATTGCTCTTGCAATCACAGCTATGGAAAATCCTGACGCCGCGCGTGCCATGAAGGAACTGGGTAATCTAAAAGGTAGCGAAGCCCACTCTACCATCATCCTGACTGATGAAGATAAGAATGTCCTTCGCAAACTAGGCATCAACGTAACCTTTGATCCATACTACCAATACGACCGCTTGTATCGGAAATAACGATTCAAACCTCTCCACTCTCGGAGAGGTTTTCTCTCTGTCTCAGGAGCCGGCTTTATGTTATAATGAAAGAAGAAAACTGAAAGGATTTACCATGTCAAAAGAAGTTATTGTTGAAAGTTTTGAACTTGACCACACCATTGTT
>CAUSQY010000062.1:0-7407 GCA_963533645.1 uncultured Streptococcus sp.
CAAGGAGCAGACTTGGTGAACCAAGATCGATACCCAAGAAGGTAGAGCTAGCTACCCCATCAGTGTATTGGGCTGCAAAGTAGATAGCAGAGAAGAATGGCATTTGAATGAGGATAGGGAAGCAACCTACACCACCTAACATGCTGATGCCGTGTTCTTTCTGAGCATCCCAGAGAGCTTGTTGAGCCTCTAGCTTTTCTTCCTGAGTAGTTGCTTCTTTGAGACGTGTTTGATGTGGTTCGAGTACGTGTTTGAGGGCATTCATCTTTTCAGAGTGAAGTGTAGCTTTCCATGATTGGTAGATACCGAGTGGCAAGATAATCAAACGTACGATGATGGTAACGATAATGATAGCGACCCCGAAGCCTAGTCCTTTATCAGTAGCGAAGTACTTGATAGCCTCAGCCATAGGTGCTCCTATGGTATTCCAAATTAATCCTGTAGGTTGTCCTGTTGCTTTGTCTACTTGGACACAGCCTGTCAAGACGAGTAGCATAGCCACTCCCATAGCAGAGAGGGCAAAACGTTTAATAGATTTCAATGTTTTCATTCCTTCTTTAAAAATTATACCTTTCTATTCTACTGTTTTTTTGTAAAATATACAATAGTTCTAGAGACCTAATTTGCGACTTTGAAGTCTGAATAGGACGAAAAGTTGCTCATTTGTACATCTAGATAGGTGACTTTTGAAAAAGGCGTCGGACCTTTTCGGATTTCTTGGATAAATTTTGCCATAGTGGCAGAGGAGTCTGCCTGAGCAAGGATTTCGACAGTTCCATCATCGTTATTCCAGACACGACCAGTGATGCCACCGATTTCAAGAGCTAAAGTATAAACACCCCAGCGAAAACCAACACCCTGCACCCTGCCTTGGGCAATCATTCTAACCTTTTGCATACAAACCCCCTTTGATTGTGTTATAATGTTTCTATGACTATTATAACCTCAAAAGCCAATTCTGTGGTAAAAAATGCCAAGAAATTACATCAAAAAAAATATCGAAAGTCTGCTTATTTGATTGAGGGCTGGCACTTGTTTGAAGAAGCTGTTCAAGCTGGAGTGACGATTGAAAAGGTCTTTGCCCTAGAAAGTTACCGAGATCAGCTAGCTGCCTTTCCTCAAACTATCTGGGTTTCAGAGGAGATTTTGCTGGATTTGGCAGATACGCAAACTCCTCAAGGGATTGTTGCAGTGATTCAAAAAGAAGAAGTGGGACTGCCTGATTTTAGTCAGGGTAAGTTTCTATTTTTAGAAGATGTCCAAGATCCAGGGAATGTGGGCACTATGATTCGGACGGCGGATGCTGCAGGTTTTACAGGGGTTATTGTCTCAGACAAGTCAGCAGATATATACAGTCTTAAGACCCTGCGTTCCATGCAAGGAAGTCATTTTCACTTGCCCATCTATCGTATGCCTCTTGCCACCTTTGTAGAAGAGGCAAAGAAGAGCAATTTGCCCATTCTAGCAACGACCTTGTCGAGAGATTCAAAGGATTATCGTGAGCTTTCTCCCTTAGAAAACTTTGCTCTAGTCATGGGAAATGAAGGACAGGGGATTAGTTCTGTCATGGCTGAGAGTGCTGACCAGCTGGTTCATATAGGCATGAAAGGCCGAGCAGAAAGTCTCAACGTGGCAGTTGCAGCAGGTATTTTGATGTTTTATTTCAGCTAATTTATAAAAACTTTGTTATAATCAAGACATATTTATAGAAAAAGGAGAATCGGAATGAATCAAACAATTATTCAAGAACGTTCAGGTCTCAATCAATTTTACGCTAAGGTTTACGCCTTTGTGGGACTTGGGATTGGTCTGTCAGCTCTCGTGTCAGCTTTGATGTTGACGGTCTTTCAGACTCAATTGGTCTACTTTTTAATGCATGGCCGTCTCTGGTTGATGATTGCAACTTTTGCAGAACTTGCTCTAGTCTTTGTTGCAAGTAGCATGGCTGCCAAAAATAGCCCAGCAGCTCTCCCAGTATTTTTAGTTTATTCTGTTTTAAATGGCTTTACGCTCAGCTTTGTCGTAGCCTTCTATACACCTGGGACCGTCTTATCAGCCTTTGTATCTAGTGCCCTTCTTTTCTTTGTCATGGCGGCAATCGGAATTTTCACCAAGAAAGATTTGAGTGGAATGGGCCGAGCTTTGATGGCGGCACTTGTTGGTCTCATCATTGCTATGGTTGTGAATCTATTTTTAGCCAATAGTTTCTTTGACTACATGATTAGTATTGCCATGGTCTTGGTTTTCTCAGGTTTGATTGCTTGGGACAACCAAAAGATTCGCTATGTTTATGAGCAGTCACGAGGGCAAGTAGCGACAGGATGGGTCATCTCAATGGCGCTCAGCATCTATCTAGACTTTATCAACCTCTTCCTTAGCATCTTACGAATCTTTGGTCGAAACGATTAATGAATGACAGAGTCAGTGTTCAAAAGAGCACTGACTTTTTCTTATTTACTCTTTTCTTTTCTTGGAAATAGGTGTATAATGCTTTTAACTAATTTTTGAGGAGCTGTTTATGAAGAAAAGTTTTATTCATCAACAAGAAGAAATTTCCTTTGTCAAAAACACTTTTACCCAGTATTTGAAAGATAAGTTAGAAGTTGTTGAAGTTCAAGGTCCTATCTTGAGCAAGGTCGGGGATGGGATGCAGGACAACCTGTCAGGTGTTGAAAATCCAGTATCCGTCAAGGTTTTGCAGATTCCAGATGAAACCTATGAAGTCGTTCACTCACTTGCCAAATGGAAACGCCACACCTTGGCTCGTTTTGGTTTCGGTGAAGGTGAGGGTCTGTTTGTTCACATGAAGGCCCTTCGTCCAGACGAAGATTCGCTTGACGCGACCCATTCAGTTTATGTGGACCAGTGGGACTGGGAGAAGGTTATCCCAAATGGTCAACGCAATATCGCCTATCTCAAAGAAACCGTTGAGAAAATTTACAAGGCTATTCGTCTGACAGAGCTAGCAGTAGAAGCGCGCTACGATATCGAATCCATCTTGCCAAAACAAATCACCTTTATCCATACAGAAGAGTTGGTGGAACGCTATCCAGATCTAACACCGAAAGAGCGTGAAAATGCGATCTGTAAAGAGTTCGGTGCAGTCTTCTTGATTGGTATTGGTGGCGAGTTGCCTGATGGCAAGCCTCATGATGGCCGTGCACCTGACTATGATGACTGGACAACAGAGTCTGAAAATGGCTACAAGGGGTTAAATGGGGATATTCTAGTTTGGAACGAATCTCTTGGTTGTGCCTTTGAACTTTCATCAATGGGGATTCGGGTAGATGAAGATACACTTCGTCGCCAAGTGGCTCTTACAGGAGACGAAAATCGTCTGGAGTTGGAATGGCATAAAGCCCTGCTCAACGGTCTTTTTCCATTGACAATCGGTGGGGGTATCGGACAGTCTCGGATGGCCATGTTCCTTCTTCGTAAGAAACACATTGGAGAGGTTCAGACCAGTGTCTGGCCTCAAGAAGTTCGCGATACGTACGAAAATATTTTGTAGAGAATCGAACCGCAAGGTTCGGTTTTCTTTCTCTTTTTGCCCATAATTTGGTATAATAAACGGTATGAAAATCGTATCAGGAATCTACGGGGGGCGACCCCTCAAGACACTAGAAGGCAAGACGACGAGGCCGACATCGGATAAGGTGCGTGGAGCTATCTTTAACATGATAGGTCCCTATTTTGAGGGTGGTCGTGTCTTGGATCTCTATGCTGGCAGTGGGGGTTTATCCATTGAGGCAGTCTCGCGTGGGATGTCCCATGCTGTCTTAGTGGAACGGGATCGAAAGGCACAAGCTATTATCGCTGAAAATATCCAAATGACCAAGGAAGTTTCTAAATTTCAGCTCTTAAAGATGGAAGCTGACCGTGCTCTAGAGCAAGTCGGAGGGACATTTGATCTGGTCTTTTTAGACCCTCCCTATGCAAAAGAACAAATCGTTGCAGATATCGAAAAAATGGCAGAAAGAAATCTCTTCTCCCAAGAAGTCATGGTCGTCTGCGAAACCGATAAGTCTGTAGAACTACCAGAAGAAATCGCCTGCTTAGGCATCTGGAAGGAAAAAATATATGGGATTAGTAAGGTGACAGTCTATGTCAGATAAAATTGGATTATTTACAGGTTCATTTGATCCGATGACAAATGGACATCTGGATATCATTGAACGAGCCAGCAAACTCTTTGATAAGCTCTATGTCGGGGTGTTCTACAATCCCCACAAACAAGGCTTTCTCCCCGTTGAAAATCGCAAACGAGCAGTTGAAAAAGCCGTAGCACATTTAGGTAATGTAAAGGTGCTGGCTTCTCATGATGAATTGGTAGTCGAAGTTGCAAGGAGACTGGGAGCCAAAACCCTTGTCCGTGGTTTGCGAAATGCTACAGACTTGCAATATGAGGCTAGTTTTGACTACTACAATCATCAACTGGCTCCAGAAATCGAAACCATTTACCTATATAGTCGCCCAGAGCATCTTTATATTAGCTCTTCGGCCGTGAGAGAACTTCTGAAGTTTGGTCAGGAGATTCAGCAATATGTCCCAAACAGTGTTGTGGAGGAATTAGAACATGAAGAAAAAAACTAGATGGCCCTTATATGTCATCCTAGCACTAGTATTGACTTTTTTAGCCTTTGTAGTACCTTTGCCTTACTACATAGAAGTTCCAGGTGGAGCGGAAGATATTCGTCGCGTTTTGAAAGTCAATGAAACAGAAGACACAGAAGCAGGAGCTTACCAGTTTGTGACAGTCGGTATTCGACACGCAACCCTATCGCATCTTGTCTATGCTTGGTTAACACCTTTCACAGATATTAGAAGTGCCAAGGAGACTACGGGTGGCTCTACTGATGCAGAGTTTATGCGGATCAATCAGTTCTACATGCAAACTTCTCAAAACATGGCCAAGTATCAAGGATTGAAGACGGCTGGAAAGGATATCGAACTCAAGTATCTGGGAGTCTACGTCTTGACCGTGACGGACAATTCAACTTTTAAGGGCATTCTGAACATAGCAGACACCGTGACGGCTGTTAATGACAAAACATTTGACAGTTCAAAAGACTTGGTCGACTATGTTAATTCTCAACAATTAGGAGATACGGTCAAGGTAACCTATGAGGAAGACGGAAAAGTCAAGTCTGCAGAAGGTAAAATTATCACTCTTGAAAACGGGAAAAACGGGATTGGGATTGGCTTGATTGACCGTACGGAAGTGACCAGTGATGTTCCAATTCGCTTTTCAACAGCTGGTATTGGCGGGCCAAGTGCCGGTCTCATGTTTAGTCTCGCTATTTACACCCAGATAGCAGATCCAGGACTTCGTAATGGCCGCATCGTTGCGGGAACGGGAACTATTGATCGCGATGGAAATGTTGGCGACATCGGTGGAATTGACAAAAAAGTGGTTGCAGCCTCTCGTCAGGGAGCCAACATCTTTTTTGCTCCTGACAATCCAGTTACCGAGGAAGCAAAGAAAGCAGATCCCAATGCGAAAAGCAACTATGAAACAGCCTTAGAAGCTGCTAAAACGATCAAAACAGAGATGAAAATCGTTCCCGTTAAGACTTTGCAGGATGCAATTGATTACCTTAAAAACAATCCCTAATTCGTAGAAAAATTGAAAACTAGCGCGCAAGCGGATAAGATGGTATAATAGTCAAATGGTTCAATTATTATTCACTCTAAGTAGTCATATACTCTTTATTTATTTGAGTTTTTACCTTTTGAAGGATCTTGTGAGATGGGAAAAGGTTTTAAAAGTAACCGCTACTAACACAAAAAAGGTTCGTTTGTTGGTAGGCTTCTTTAGTATTGTAATGGGCTACATCTTGAGTTCATTCTTTATCAGTTTATATCAATTGTGGCAAGAAGCACTTAGAGGATTATTATAAAATCAAAAGTAAAGGAAGCAACTATGGAAAAAATTGTGGTTCAAGGCGGTGATAATCGTCTGGTCGGGAGTGTGACCATCGAGGGGGCAAAGAATGCCGTCTTGCCCTTGTTGGCAGCGACTATTCTAGCAAGCAAGGGTAAGACAGTCTTGCAGAACGTCCCAATCTTGTCAGATGTTTTCACCATGAATCAAGTAGTTCGTGGTCTGAATGCCAAGGTGGACTTTGATGAGGAAGCTCATGTTGTCGAGGTTGATGCGACTGGTGATATCACTGAGGAAGCTCCATACAAGTATGTCAGCAAGATGCGCGCATCCATCGTTGTTTTGGGACCAATCCTTGCTCGTGTAGGCCATGCCAAAGTTTCTATGCCAGGGGGATGTACCATCGGGAGTCGTCCAATCGACCTTCACCTCAAAGGTTTGGAAGCTATGGGGGCAAAGATTACCCAGACAGCTGGTTACATCGAAGCCAAGGCAGAACGCTTGCATGGCGCTCACATCTACATGGACTTCCCAAGTGTTGGCGCAACACAAAACCTGATGATGGCAGCGACTCTAGCTGATGGTGTAACGGTCATTGAAAATGCTGCGCGTGAGCCGGAAATTGTTGACCTCGCTATCCTTCTTAATGAAATGGGAGCCAAGGTCAAGGGAGCTGGTACCGAAACAATCACAGTGACTGGTGTTGAGGAACTCCATGGTACGACCCACAATGTGGTACAGGACCGTATCGAAGCCGGAACCTTTATGGTGGCTGCAGCTATGACTGGCGGAGATGTCCTCGTTCGCGATGCAGTATGGGAACACAATCGCCCCTTGATTTCAAAACTCCTTGAAATGGGTGTTGAAGTGACAGAGGAATCAGAAGGCATCCGTGTTCGTTCTCAACTTGAAAATCTCAAGGCTGTTCATGTAAAAACTTTACCACATCCAGGATTCCCAACAGATATGCAGGCGCAATTTACAGCTCTGATGACAGTCGCAAAAGGGGAATCCACCATGGTGGAAACAGTGTTTGAGAATCGCTTCCAACACTTGGAGGAAATGCGCCGTATGGGCTTGCACTCAGAGATTATCCGTGACACAGCTCGTATTGTTGGGGGACAGGCTTTACAGGGTGCAGAAGTTCTATCAACGGACCTTCGTGCCAGTGCGGCCTTGATTTTGACAGGTCTGGTTGCGCAGGGAGAAACAGTTGTTGGTAAATTAGTCCACCTTGATAGAGGTTACTACCGTTTCCATGAGAAATTGGCTCAGCTAGGAGCGAAGATTCAGCGAATCGAGGCAAATGATGAAGAAGAATAAAAACTTACGCTATGTACTCCGTCGTTTACTGTTGATTTTTATCGTACTATTGCTAGGCTTTCTGGCTTTAGGAATCGGCTTGATGGTAGGCTATGGAATCCTAGGAAAGGGACAGGATCCATGGGCTATCTTGTCTCCAGCAAAGTGGCAGGAATTGATTAGCAAATTTACAGGAAATTAGACTGGGAGACCAGTCTTTT
>CAUSQY010000063.1:0-7293 GCA_963533645.1 uncultured Streptococcus sp.
ACAGAAAAAGCTGAGAATGTAACTTCCCAGCTATTTTAATATGCCCAAAATGGCAACTAGACTATTTACGAAAGGCCTCAATAATGTAGGTGAAGCCAGTAACTAAAAATGAAAAGGCAATGACATAAACGACAAAGACACCTGTAGCCACTGGATTGAACAGAATCACTAGACCTAGTAAAAATGTAAGCAAGGCTACCCACATGATATTGCTACCAATAATAGGGAAAATCAATCCTAGACGATTGCCTTTAAAGAAAGCAATAATGGCTTCTACAATTAACCAAATTCCTACAATGGTCGGAATGACGACCGGCAGGGTCACAAAGCCATAAGCAACGAGGTAAAGAGCTAAGAGAAGACTAACAAACCCTTGGAAAAGATAAACAGGTGAGCGAAGCTCTTTTGGTGCAGAGAAATAGCCTAAAATAGCTGCTATAGAAGAAACCAGTAAACCAAATGCAATCCACCAGCTGTAAGCAACAAGATTAGCTACTGGGTTTGTAAATAGCAAAAGTCCTAAAAAGACAAAAACAACTCCTTTAAGGAACAACAATAAACGATTAGAAAACTTCATACCAATACCTCCGATATAGTATAGTTTGCTAATAAAACTATTGTACTTATTTTTATAGAAAATGTCAATAAAATAAATAAACAATTTGGAAGTTTCAGTCTGACTTACAAAAAGAAAAGGAGTTTTCACTCCTTTTCACAGATTGAAGACAAAGTCCTTATAAAAGTGTCTTCTAAAGATTTTAACTTCAATCTGAAGCGAGGTTATCCTCGCTTTTTCTATTTATCAAACAATTCCTTATTTTCAATTAAGAGTTCTAGTGGAGATTTATCCCTTGCTACAATAAAACCAGGTTCATATTGGTTATGAAGTGTTCTTTTCTGAGAAGTTGGATCAATATACAACTCATCTCCATCTTCTGTGTATAGTTGGTTGCCTCTTGTTAAGTAAAGTAAATCCTCTAAGTACTGTCCATCAGTTTGTAGAAAATGTTCGATGTATTTGACAGCTTTTAAAATCTCACTTACTTTATCAGAGTATTCATTAGATTCAAGAACACTCTTTTCTAACTCAATCTCTTTACTAGTTCCAAATAGTTGGGTTGGAGTTGCATTAAAATATTCTGCTATCTTATCCAAATTTGCAAAGGTAGGATAGCTTTTTTGTTTTTCATAATCAGAGATGGACTGTTTACCAATTCCTAAATCTTCAGCTAGTTGAGTTTGACTTACTCCTTTTTCTATGCGTAGGCGTGCCAAATTGGGTCCAAAATTTTGAATAATAAAGGTCATGGGAAACTCCTATTTTTATTTTTAACTTATTTTATCACCTATAAACTTACAAATCAAGTTTTTAGTTGACTGCCCCAAATATTTTTTATAAAATATATTTATAACTTATTTATAAGTTATAAATGATACAAAATGGTTCGTAAGTTTAGGATAGTGAGTGAGGAGGAAGTTGAGGAAGAGACTATGACTTATGACTATTCGAAGCTTTGGAGCTAGAAATTGTGTGGACAAGGACAAGGGACGAGCCTGACGGGAAGTCAGGCGAAGTCCTGCAGACTGCCGTCCAGACAATTTCTAGCCAAGCAAAAGCTGGCTATTCTAACAGCCAGCAAAAAGGGACACTTAGGACAATGTCCAAAGAACGACGGAACGAGCAAACGTTGATTTGACGGTGTTTCTGAGTCCTAAAAAATCTAAAAGAAAGGGGGACAATTTTGTTGGTTTCTATACAAGATTTAAGAAGCATTCAAGAACGATGTGAAATAGGAGAATTAGTACAGAGGTTAGATGTCAGTATTGATAGACTAACGGTTATCTGGGATACAGATACTGATTCCCTAAGACGGATTTTCAAAAATCTGAAACAGGCAATAAGTACAAGAGTTGATTCATTTGAAATATATGATAATGTTCGAGATGATGTCTTTACTTTAGCTAAAGTTTTTAATGAGTATGATTCTATCAATATTATATTTTTTCAATTATCCACTTATGGAGGTGAACAATTGATTCGGATTGATTTCAATCCTAACACTTTAAAAGAATTTGATGGAATGAAAGTATGGAGGCAATTAATGTACTTTGCTAGATTGAATTCATTGACGGTACGTTTGTCTCGTTTTGATTTGGCATTTGACATTTTCAACAGGCCTGAAATCGTTAATTTGCAACATATTAAAGGTGGTGTTACCCATAAGGCCTTCTATGGTAGAGGGGGTGAATTAGAGACGAAATATTGGGGTTCTAGCGGTAGTAATGTACAAGTTAGGTTATATGATAAGAATAAAGAAATCATTGCTCACAAGCGCGAAGAGAAGCTAGATTTGGATGTAAATCCGTTTTGGTGGAGACTAGAGTTCCAACTCAGAACCAAAGCGATTGGTGAGGAGATGGTCCAAGATGTTATGAATCGACTTGATAATTTCGGATTTTATAAGCTAGAACATATTCGAGTGGAGCAAAGAGCATTTACAATTATCTTTCTCAACAATCCTGAACTGTTATCATTGGCTTTTCCAAATTTAAAATCAGACAGCATCAAAAAGAAAAAAACAAGAGTCCGCAAACTATTGAGAGAAGAAACAAACCAATTTGCGGAAGAATTAAAAGAAGTATTAATACAGAATCTCCCTAAATTAAATACAGAATTACAATTACTTGTAGGTGAGTTTCTGAATTTAGAAAATCAATAAGGAGGATAACTATGGATAATAATTTAATTAGTAACAAAGAATTAATTGAAATGGGCTATCGCCCTCATACAGCGAATGATATCATTCATCAGGCAAGAGAATTACTTGTATCACGAGGCTATACATTTTATAATCGCAAACGTTTGATGGTTGTTCCAAAAAGTGTTGTAAATGAGATTCTAGGAACAGAGGTGGCGTAATATGGCAAGTGTTCGTTACCGAAAGCGAGGAGATAGTAATTTATGGACCTATGAAATTCGTAACGAAGGAAAAACTGTTGTTCATAATAGCGGTTTTAAAACAAAAAAACTTGCAGAGTCAGAAGCTGAACCGATTCTGCAAGAACTTCGTTTAGGAAAAAGAATTTCTAGAGATATTTCTCTTGTCGATCTATATCAAGAATGGCTTGAACTAAAAATTATACCGAGTAGTAGGTCGGAAGAGACAAAGAAAAAATATCTTCTCCGTAAAAACACAATTGAAAGATTATTTGGAAATAAAAAAGTCACTCAAATTCGTGCGAGTGAATACCAAAGAATTATGAATAAGTATGGGCAAACAGTTGGTAGAAATTTTCTTGGCAGATTGAATACTGGGATTCATCAGAGCATCCAAATGGCAATTGCAGACAAAGTTCTAATAGATGATTTTACACAACATGTCGAGTTATTTTCATCCAAAGAACAACAGATGATAGAAGAGAAATATTTACATACAGAAAAGGACTATCTGGATTTACTTTTAGCAGTAAAGAGAAAATTTGATTACCAACGTTCAATTGTTCCTTATATCGTCTATTTTCTACTAAAAACAGGCATGAGGTTTGGAGAGTTAATAGCGTTAACTTGGAATGAAGTTGACTTTGACAGAGGACTGCTAAAAACATATAGGAGGTTTAATACCCTTTCTCATAAATTTGTCCCTCCAAAAAACAAAACGTCTATTCGGATGGTACCGATAGACGAAGAATGTATTAAGATATTACAAGTCCTAAAAATTGAACAGGAGAAGGCTAATAAAGAGCTAGGAATCAAGAATAGGTATAAAATGATTTTTCAGCATTATGGATATATTCACTTGGTACCAGATATTGCAAGTGTCAATAAAGCTTTGAGTGTTCTTTTAAATGAATTAGATATTTATCCAATTATCACGACAAAAGGAGCACGTCATACCTATGGAAGCTACCTCTGGCACAAAGGATTTGACCTTGGAGTTATTGCAAAGATTTTAGGTCATCGAGATATTTCAATGTTAGTAGAAGTGTATGGACACACTTTAGAGGAGAAAATTTTTGAGGAATTTAATCAAATAAGAGATGTTTGGAAAGATTGCTCATAAAAAAATGTGGGGCAAATGATGGGGCAAATCAGTTATAGACAAGCAAAAAAGCCTTGTAAATCAAGGCTTCTTCCTGTTGATTTAGATGCCCCCTGCAGGGATCGAACCTGCGACCCACGGATTAAGAGTCCGCTGCTCTGCCAGCTGAGCTAAGGAGGCAATAGAAAAAGCTGTATTGGTGCCGGACCTTCACGATTTGTATTGAACCCGCGCAATTAAGCAGGTGGGCAACTCGCTCTAACTGAAGCTGTTTCCGTGTGAGACGGCCTACATGCTGTTAGAAGACTTTTGTTTCCCTAATAATACAAAAAATAGTCGGTCAACACTTAAGTGTGAAGTCGTACACCACAGCGTTTCTATAATTATGATACCATAAATTTTGAAAAATTCAAGAGAAAAATGTAATTTTTTGCAAACGATGTCATCATTTTTTTAAGTCGTCAATCTTATCCTTGGTCATCCCAAGGGCTCGCTCGTATTTGCCATTCTCGTTAGGGGTGAAATAATTGGCATCTTTAATCTTGTCAGGCAGATAGTCCTGCTTGACCCAATTGCCAGGATAGGAGTGAGGGTAGAGATAGTCCTGTGCGTTGCCTAATTCCTTGCTTCCGGCATAGTGGCCATCACGTAAGTGGCGGGGGATGGGCAGATTTCCATTCTTTCGTAAGTCAGCTAAGGCCTTGTCCATAGCCAGATAGGCTGAGTTGGACTTGGGCGATAGAGCCAGATCGATAACAATATTGGCAATAAGGATACGGGCTTCAGGAAAACCAATCCGCTGAGCTGCCTCCAGAGCTGTAACGGTATGAACTTGAGCGTCTGGATTTGCTAGTCCAATATCTTCGTAAGCGATGACGGTCAAGCGTCGAGCTAGGCTAGGCAGGTCTCCTGCCTCAACGAGGCGAGCTGCGTAGTGGAGGCTGGCATTGACATCAGAGCCACGGATGGACTTCTGTAGGGCAGAGAGGACATCGTAATGGCCGTCCCCGTCCTTATCCATGGTGATGTAGCTCTTTTGCAGGCTGTTTTCCATTACATCAAGTGTGATATGGCGAATGCCCTTGTCATCTTCTGGGGTAGAGAGTACGGCTAGGTCCAGCGAATTATAGGCAGAGCGCAGGTCTCCGTTGGTAGAGATGGCAATGAAATCCAGAGCTTCTTTGTCTAGCTCCACTGGAAAATCAAATCCTCGCTCCTTATCCGTCAAGGCTAGCTGAATGGCTGTCCGGATGTCGTCGTTGCTGAGGGGCTCTAGCTCAAATATCTGAACCCGACTTCGGATAGCAGGAGTGACAGAAAAGAAAGGATTTTCTGTCGTCGCTCCAATCATGATGACTAGACCGCTTTCTAATAGCGGTAGAAGAAAGTCTTGCTTGGTCTTGTCCAAACGGTGAATCTCGTCAAGTAGGAGCACCAGTCCGCCGGAAAATTTAGCTTCCTCGGCGATTTCTTGCAGGCGCTTCTTGCTATCTACGGTGGCATTAAAGGTCCGGAAAGCATATTTAGTTGTGCCGGCGATAGCCGAGGCGATAGAGGTTTTGCCAATGCCGGGTGGCCCGTAGAGAATCATCGAGGACAGGCGGTTGGCTTCAACCATGCGACGGATGATTTTCCCGGGTCCGACCAGATGTTGCTGGCCGATAATCTGATCAATATCGGTCGGCCGCAAGCGCAGGGCGAGGTTTTCTGGCATAAGATTTCCTTTCTGCAGGTGTTTTTCTTGGCTTTTTGTGTTACTATTGTAGATAGTAATATTTTATCACAATGAAAAGAGGAAATCATGGCTAAGTACGGTTTTTTGGAGATATTGGACGAGGAAATGGGGAAGAGCTTTCCTTTTGACTATGAGATAAACTGGGACAAGAAGAATCACGCGGTGGAGGTAGACTTTCTCCTTGAGGTTCAAAATCCAGGCGGGATTGAGACGGTTGATGCTGAGGGCAATGTCTCGGCTGAGGATATTTACTTTGAGGAAGCCGTGCTTTTCTACAATCCGGTCAAGTCTCGTTTTGAGGCAGAGGACTATCTGGCTACCCTGCCCTATGAGCCTAAGAAGGGGCTGTCACGGGAGTTTCTGGCTTATTTCGTGGATTTCCTAACCCAAACGGCTGAGTCTGGTCTCGATGCACTCATGGACTTCTTAGCAGATCCAGAGGCGGCAGAGTTTGAGATGGCTTGGAATGCTGAGGCTTTTGAAAATGGCAGAGCTGAGTTGACTGAGACGAACTTTTATCCCTATCCGAGGTATTAGGAGGTGCTGATGACAGATGAAGAAGGACTAGATTTGCTGCACAAACAGATGGAGTTTTCTGGCTGCAAGATTGCCTTGCTCCGTGATGATAAGCTACTGACTATCTTACGAGATGATATTTCAACCATTCCTTGGCCCAATATGTGGGAGCTGCCGGGCGGTGGCCGCGAGGGCGAGGAGACACCTTTTGAATGCGTCCAAAGAGAGGTTTTTGAAGAACTTGGTTTGAAGCTTGAAGAAACGGCTATTGTCTGGGCCAAGGAATATCAAGGAATGCTTGATCCAGACGAAACTTCTATTTTTATGGTGGGAACCATCACTCAGGAAGATTTTGCCAGTATCGTCTTTGGTGATGAGGGCCAGGCTTATCAGATGATGGATGTGAGCCAGTTTTTAGCAGCTGCCAAGGTTATTCCGCAGCTGCAGAGCAGGTTGAGAGATTATTTGGAGGTGCAAGCATGATTCATATTGAGCGGGCGGGAGCTGAGGATTTAGAGACCATTATTGCCATTCAGCGAGCGAGTTTTAAGGCCGTTTATGAGAAATATCAGGATCAATACGACCCCTATCTGGAGGAGCGAGAGCGGATTCGCTGGAAGCTGGTTGAGCGACCCAATAGTTTTTATTATTTTGTCAAAGACGACGAGAAGATTCTGGGCTTTATTCGATTGAATACAAATGACGAACAGACAGCAGGCTGGATTGGGACAGTAGCGATTTTGCCAGAGCACCAGAATAAAGGATATGGTTCTGAGGGGCTTGGTCTGATTGAGGAGGCATTCTCCACCATTACGCAATGGGATTTGTGTACGGTTTTCCAGGATAAAGGTATGGTCGCTTTTTATGAGAAAAATGGATACCGTCAGACCCATACGGAGCCCGAAAAAGAGGGCATGGATATGGTCTATATGACGAAGACAATGAATTAAACAAAGAAAGGATTGTTCAGTTAAATTTCTAAACTGAACCCGCCCTAAACAC
>CAUSQY010000064.1:0-7201 GCA_963533645.1 uncultured Streptococcus sp.
ACCATTCTCCCACTCAAAGAAAATACGCTTTACTATGAAAAAACAGAACTCTCAAAACCTAGTCAAGCTGAGGTGGCCGATCATCAGGTTGAATTAACTGCGGAGGGTAGGGACCTAACCCTGTTTGCTAAGGAAACTTTGGACCAATTGACTAAGCCAGCAAAACTGCATTTTGCAGAGAGAAAGCCTGCTAACTATGACCAATTAGACCATCCAGAGTTAGACTTAGCCAGTCTTGATAAGGCTTATGACAAGCTAGAGCGAGAAGAATCATCCAGCTTCCCAGAGTTGGAGTTTTTCGGACAGATGCACGGGACCTATCTTTTTGCCCAAGGGCGAGATGGACTTTACATCATAGACCAGCACGCGGCTCAGGAAAGGGTTAAGTACGAGGAATACCGCGAAAATATTGGCAATGTTGACCAGAGCCAGCAACAACTCCTAGTGCCCTACATCTTTGAATTCCCAGCAGATGATGTCCTTCGTCTCAAGGAAAGAATGCCTCTCTTAGAGGAAGTGGGTGTCTTTTTAGCAGAGTACGGAGAAAATCAATTTATCCTGCGTGAACATCCTATTTGGATGTCAGAAGAGGAGATTGAGTCTGGTATCTATGAAATGTGTGATATGCTACTCTTGACCAAGGAAGTTTCGATCAAGAAATACCGAGCAGAGCTGGCTATCATGATGTCCTGCAAGCGGTCTATCAAGGCCAACCATCGTATCGATGACCACTCAGCCAGACAGCTCCTTTATCAGCTTTCTCAATGTGACAATCCCTATAACTGTCCACACGGACGTCCCGTTTTGGTGCATTTTACCAAGTCGGATATGGAAAAGATGTTCCGACGTATTCAAGAAAATCATACCAGTCTTCGTGAGTTGGGGAAATATTAAGAACACAAAAAGCCTTTGTTTTTCCAAACAAGGCTTTTTAGCTTTTCTAAGGTGGGAATTTTGAATGGACATGGGCAACTTGACACGAGGTTTACACTTGCTTGACAGGACCAGTCCTATAAAAGTACTGAGAAATATGATTTAATTGATTCAAGATTTCGCAGAATCGTCTTGGTTTGAAGGATTCTCAGGCCCAATTACCTTATCAAGATAACGTTGTTTGGTTTTGAAAGTCTTGTTGATCGCAATTGCTGAAGCGATTAAGAGAACGAAGGTCAGCCAAATCCAGGCGGTGAACTCGGCTGGAAAACTAGAACCGGCTAAAAAGAGATAGATAGCCAGAGCCAAGACGAAAATATAAATCACTTGCCAGAAGCCAAAGGATTTAACTTCTCTATAGTATTTGTCCTTATCTTCCTCCAAAATCACTGCCGTGGAAGATTTTTCAGAGTTTTCATCCAGTAGTAGATAGTCAGTTGTTACTTGGAAAATCTTGCTTAATTCAATGATTTTTTCGATTTCTGGAAGGACTTGTCCAGACTCCCATTTTGAGATGCTTTGCCGAGAAACATTAATTTTTTCTGCTAGCTTTTCTTGGGACCAACCTTTTTCCTTTCGGAGTTCAAATAGTTTTTCTGCGAGTTTCATCATTCTATCCTCCTTTTTCTACCTCTATCCTAACAATTTTTACTTATAATGAGAATACAATCTCCTGTACTATTTGTCAACCAGAGGTTGCACTTGTGTTTGCAGTTTTCAGCAAAAAAATATGATATACTAGGTAAGAAAAAGCGAAGAAATTATGAAAAAGGAATAAAAGATGAAAGAATTTTTTGCCCTCCCCAAGCAAATTCAAATGCGGGAATGGATGAGCTTTGTAGCACGGATTTTAGAGAGTGCCATTACTCCTTTTATGGCCATGTACTATGTTCAATATTTTGGAGCCTTTTGGGCGGGGTTATTGATGATCACAACCAAACTCATTGGTTTTTTAGCTGGGCTGTATGGTGGACATTTGGCGGATCTTTGGGGACGTAAGAAAGTCATTGACTGGGGAAACTTTGGTCTTGCGAGTGGCTACTTTCTTGTGCTGCTGGCAAATATGCCGAATCATATTTTTCCCTTTTTGACTTTTGTCGGAATGTTGCTGGCAGAGACCGCAGGAACTTTCTCTTGGCCGGCTATTGATGCGATGATTATTGATTTGACCGACGAGCAAAATCGCCGTTTCGTTTATACGATTAGTTATTGGTTTGTCAATGTATCCGTTATGTTAGGAGCAGGGCTTGCAGGTTTCTTTTACGACCACCATTTTTTTGAGTTGCTTCTGGTTTTGACGGTGATTAGCTTCTTGAATTTTTTCCTCGCTTGGAAATATTTTTCAGAAAGCAAGCCAGCTAATCTGGTCTTTGAGCATGGTAGCAGTCCTTTGGCAACTGTGAAAAATTATGTTTCTGTTTTTCAGGACAAAATTTTCCTACTTTATACGTTAGGGACTGTATTTAATGGTGTTATCTGGTTGCAAGTTGACAATTATATACCCGTTCATTTGAAAGAGTCATTCATCGCGAGTAGTGTTTTCGGTATTCATATTTCAGGAGCTAAGATGCTCAGTATCATGGTTTTTATCAATACCCTGATTATTGTTTGCTTCATAACGACTGCCAATCGTTTGACCAAGGAAATGAAGCTCATACCGCAGTTTTTATTGGGAAGTATTATCTTTGACTTGGGTATGCTTTTCACCATTGTCTTCAGGAGTTTCTGGGCTCTGTTTTTGCTAGCCATTCTCTATACTATGGGGGAACTCATCTGCATGCCGCCAAGCCAAGTTTTGCGGGCGGAAATGATGAATGAGAATAAGCTCGGAACCTACTCAGGTTTCCTTAATATGGCGCAGCCTTTAGCGTCTATTTTAGCGGGGGCGATGATTTCTATCAGCGCTGCAACAGGTGCTGTAGGTGTTTGGCTCGTTTTTATTGTGTGTGCAGTACTTGGGTTGCTTCTTATCATCAGAGCAGCGCATTTACAAGGAATTGCAAATCAATTATAGAAAGTGAAAATTATGTACGAATATCTAAAAGGAATCATTACCAAAATCACTGCCAAATACATCGTTCTTGAAACCAACGGTATCGGTTATATCTTGCATGTAGCCAATCCCTATGCTTACTCAGGTCAGGTTAATCAAGAAACTCAGATTTATGTGCACCAAGTTGTCCGTGAGGATGCCCATCTGCTTTACGGCTTTCGCTCAGAAGATGAGAAGAAGCTCTTTCTTAGTCTGATCTCGGTTTCTGGGATTGGTCCTGTATCAGCTCTTGCTATTATCGCTGCCGATGACAATGCTGGTTTGGTTCAGGCGATCGAGACTAAGAACATCACCTACTTGACCAAGTTCCCTAAAATTGGCAAGAAAACAGCCCAGCAGATGGTGCTGGACTTGGAAGGCAAGGTAGTCGTGGCTAGTGATGACCTTCCTGCCAAGGTGGCAGTGCAAACCAGCGCTGAAAACCAAGAACTGGAAGAAGCTATGGAAGCCATGTTGGCACTGGGTTACAAGGCGACTGAGCTCAAGAAAATCAAGAAATTCTTTGAAGGAACGACGGATACAGCTGAGAACTATATCAAGTCGGCCCTTAAAATGTTGGTCAAATAGGAGATTTTTATGACAAAACGCTGTGGTTGGGTTAAAATGAACAACCCATTATATGTGGCCTATCATGATGAAGAGTGGGGCCAACCCCTCCATGATGACCAAGCATTGTTTGAGTTATTGTGCATGGAAACCTATCAGGCTGGTCTATCTTGGGAAACGGTACTAAACAAACGCCAAGGATTCCGAGAAGTCTTTTACAACTACCAAGTTCAACGTGTCGCGGAAATGACAGATGGCGAGTTGGAAGCCTTGTTAGAGAATCCAGCCATCATCCGAAATCGTTCCAAGCTCTTTGCGACACGTGCCAACGCCCAAGCATTTTTGCAAGTCCAGAAAACCTACGGCTCTTTTGACGCTTATCTCTGGTCCTTTGTTGAGGGAAAAACGATCGTGAATGATGTTCCTGACTATCACCTAGCACCTGCTAAAACAGCCTTGTCTGAAAAGTTGTCTCAAGATCTCAAAAAACAAGGCTTCAAGTTTACAGGTCCAGTCGCAGTTTTGTCTTTTCTACAGGCGGCAGGCCTGGTTGATGACCACGAGAATGATTGCGAGTGGAAAAACGGAAATTAGTGAGTCCAAGCGTCTAACTATCTGAGAAAATAGAAAAAGCTGAGAAAATTATCTCAGCTTTTTGATTATATGCTAGTAACTTTTATAGTGCAGTAAGAAATGTCAGTCCACCTAAGACAACGCCAGCTGAGTTTGGAATAATTAGTATCCAATCCTTCTTAGGTTCTTTTGTCCACCCGTAAATAACCCAAATTAAACAAGATACTGCTGCGGATAAAGGCTGGAATGGTTGAGCTTTGTTGCCTTGTAAATTGGCAAAAATTTGTGGGATGTAGGCGATAAATACAATAATCCCGATAAAGGCCCCGATTGAACCGACAATTTGATTTATTTTTTGTTTAGTCATATACACCTCCTCTAAAAAGATATCATAGAAATAAGCAAAATGCAATAAATTCAGACACAAATTGTAACGAAAATCAATACCAAAGCACAAAAATGGAGAAATTGTTTATTTTTTATTATAGTCAAAGCGAATGACTTGCTCCTGTGCATCTACATAGGCGTGAACGCCAAAGGGTACAATGGCTCTTGGTGTGGCGTGACCGACATTCAGATTATAGACAATCGGGATATTGCTGTCAATGATATCCAATAGTGCTTCCTTGTAGTCGTCATAGAAGGCTTCATCCATAGGTTTTCCGACCAATAGTCCACTGATGACCTCAAATATCCCCGTTTCTTTTAAAGCCTGCAACATTTTTTTGAAGTTTTCCGGCTCAGGCTTCTCTTCGCTTGTTTCTAACAAAAGAATCTTTCCTTCCCAGTCGGATAAGTCAGGAAAAAGTTTGTATTTTTGGCAGAGAACTGTGCTGTCTGCGTATCGAGAATTGTCAAAGATATCGTAGAGAGACTCAAGGCAACCTCCGAGAATTTCTCCCTCAAACTGGGGATTTCCTTGTAACAAATCAAAGCCTGTATTTACATGACTGATACGAGCTGTTCCCAGGGCCTTGGGACTAAAATCAGTTCGTTCCTCATACCAAAGGTCGCTAGGGCGGATTTCTGAGATTCTTCCTGTCTTGATCAATTCTTTAAAGTAGTGAAAGCTATAGGTCAACATCTCCTTGTCTAATTCACAAATATCTGCTAAAAAGGATTGCCCATAAAAAGTCTTGATCCCTAGTTTATGCAACATAAGGTGGTTCATAGTGGTATCCGAGAAGCCAAGAAAAATCTTTGGCTTGATAACCTTTTGGAGTTGGTCATTTTCAAAAAGATAAGGTAGTAAGCGGTAGGTATCGTCCCCACCGATGGCGCAGAGGATCATGTCGATGCTATCATCAGAAAATGCCTGCATCAAATCCTCTGCACGCGCTTCAGGATGGTCCTTGATAAAGTCTAAACCTTTTAACGAATGGGGCAAAAAGATAGGATTGAGTCCCAAATCCTTAAGACGTTGGACACCCAAATCGACTTCGTGTTTGACAAAATCCTCTCCGATAATGCCACTAGACAAGCTCACGATACCAATAGTAGAAACCATATCTCATCCTCCTAGAAATAGATTGATACTCTTCGAAAATCAAATTCAAACCACGTCAGCTTTGCCTTGCCGTACTCAAGTACAGCCTGCGGCTAGCTTCCTAGTTTGCTCTTTGATTTTCATTGAGTATGAGCCTATTTTATCACAAAAGATGAGAGAAAACGATAGAGATTAGAGTCAGAAGTTCTATTGGATATCAAGAAAGCAAGAAAAAAAGCAACCGCCGGAGCAGTTGCTTTTCGTTTTTCTAATCTCTAATCTCACTAGATATGAGTTACTTGGTCAACTCTTGATTATAGGAGAGGGCTAAATCAATCCAGTAAGGCAGTTCTTTTTGACCTTCTATATCTAGGTCTATATAGCCATGATAAGGTCGCCCTCTCATCAATGTAGTATGAGCTCCTGTTCGGGGTAGAACTTGCTTTTCCATTTCTTTGCCAATTCTGACCATAACCAGCTCGTCCTTTCTGGAACTGACTGTAAGGACCATTTTCCCACGAATCATAAAGGCCAGGCCACCAAACAGTTTCTTTTCTTCTAACTCTTCTTCGAAAATTTGGGGAGGAAGTTTGAGTGCTAGAATTTTTCGAATCTGCTGTGCTAAGGATTGACTATATGCCATAGCGTTTCACTTTTCTTAATAACGTGATGGGCCCGCGCTTGCACTTCGGATATTGAAACGTTTCTTGAGATAGAAGCGAAGGGCGAGAAGGGCAGCCCCTAGGATAGCCAAAGGCAATGGAGCAAGGACTGGATTGAGGTTGGCTGGTAGGAAGCTTGTTGCAAAGAAGACAACCAACCAAAGGACCATAGAGGCCAAAATTACGAGGATTGATTTCCAGAATGGAGGACGTTGGCTACGGTCTGTGTCTGGTCCATAATACTGGTAGACAAAGTAGTACATCAAGTAGAAGGCAAGTCCTCCTACAAGTCCAACCAACAAGAGGGTAATCACCCCATAGCCAATAGCCTGATCTGTAGAGAAGAAGGTAGTCAGAGCGCTAACCAATGCAAAGAGACTGGTGATAAAAAGGGCTGAGTCCATAATCATGAGTTTTGGATCGTCATTTTCTTTTGGATGCTCTTTTTCATATTGCTCCTTGACAGTGAAGCTATGAGCCCAGTGAGTTGGAGCGCCATAGAGGGAACGAGCAGTCGTTCCTTTGGCTTGCTCTTCAAGGATTTTAGGAATGACTTCCTCAAAAACAGCCTTGATTTCAGCATCTGTTTTGCCATCTTTGATAAATTGCTGGGTAGCAATATGGATAAACTCTTGGTTTTTCTTAGTTAATTTTTGTAGATCAATCTGAGACATAGGGATTCCTCTTAGAACCATTTTTTATGGATGAGATAGAGAGTGAGCGAAACACTCATAGCAAAGGCGATAAAGACGATTAACCAGAAGGCGTGTGGCTCACCGTTCAGAGGGATTTCATTATCCTTAAAGTTCATCCCATAGGCTGAGAAGATCATGGTTGGGACAGACATGACGATGGTCACGAGAGCCAGGGTCTTCATGATGTTGTTCTGGTTATTGGAAATGATAGAGGCAAAGGTCTCTGTCATAGAGTGAAGGACATTTCCATAGA
>CAUSQY010000065.1:0-7068 GCA_963533645.1 uncultured Streptococcus sp.
CTTGGTTAGAGTTGGAAACAGACTCAAAAGACATTGCCTACACTCGTATTGACCGGACACGGAAGATTCCTTTTACCACTCTGGTGCGTGCGCTTGGTTTCTCAGGAGATGATGAGATCTTGGACATCTTTGGTGACAGCGACTTGGTGCGCAATACCATTGAAAAAGATATCCACAAGAACCCAATGGACTCTCGTACAGATGAAGCCCTGAAAGAAATCTATGAGCGTCTTCGTCCAGGTGAGCCTAAGACGGCTGAAAGTTCTCGTTCCCTTCTTGAAGCGCGTTTCTTTGATCCGCATCGTTATGATTTGGCAGCGGTTGGTCGGTACAAGATTAATAAGAAACTCAGCGTCAAGACACGCTTGCTGAACCAAACCATTGCAGAGCCATTGGTAGATGCTGAAACTGGAGAAATCTTGGTTGAAGCTGGTACAGTTATGACCCGCAGTGTGATTGACAGCATTGCAGAGCAGCTGGACAATGGTTTGAACAAAATCACTTATATTCCAAACGACTCAGCTGTCTTGACAGACCTTGTAGAATTGCAGAAGTTCAAGGTTGTGGCACCAACTGATCCAGACCGCGTTGTGACCATCATCGGTAACGCAAATCCTTCTGACAAGGTACGGATTGTGACACCAGCTGATATCTTGGCTGAGATGAGCTACTTCCTCAACTTGGCTGAAGGCATTGGTCGCGTAGATGATATTGACCACTTGGGGAACCGTCGTATTCGTGCAGTTGGCGAGCTTTTGGCTAACCAAGTTCGACTCGGACTTTCTCGGATGGAGCGTAATGTTCGTGAACGGATGTCTGTTCAGGACAATGAAGTACTAACTCCACAGCAAATCATCAATATCCGTCCTGTGACTGCAGCTATTAAAGAATTCTTTGGTTCTTCACAATTGTCACAGTTCATGGACCAACACAATCCGCTGTCTGAACTTTCTCACAAGCGCCGTCTGTCTGCCTTGGGACCTGGTGGTTTAACACGTGACCGCGCTGGCTATGAAGTGCGGGACGTGCACTATACTCACTACGGTCGTATGTGTCCGATTGAAACGCCTGAAGGACCAAACATCGGTTTGATCAATAACTTGTCTTCTTATGGACACCTTAACAAATACGGATTTATTCAAACACCTTACCGTAAGGTAGACCGTGAAGCTGGCGTAGTAACCAACGAAATCGTTTGGCTGACAGCTGATGAGGAAGATGAATTTATCGTAGCGCAGGCCAACTCTAAGCTGAATGAAAAAGGCGGCTTTGCAGAGCCTATCGTTATGGGACGCCACCAAGGTAATAACCAAGAATTCCCATCAGACCAAGTAGACTACATGGATGTATCGCCTAAGCAGGTAGTTGCCGTAGCGACAGCATGTATTCCTTTCTTGGAAAATGACGACTCCAACCGTGCCCTCATGGGAGCCAACATGCAACGTCAGGCTGTGCCTTTGATTGATCCAAAAGCGCCTTACGTTGGTACTGGTATGGAATACCAAGCTGCCCACGACTCTGGTGCAGCAGTTATTGCCCAGCATGATGGTAAGGTTACCTATGCAGATGCAGACAAGGTTGAAGTCCGCCGTGAAGATGGTTCTCTTGATGTTTACCAAATTCAAAAATTCCGCCGTTCCAACTCAGGAACTGCTTACAACCAACGTACCTTGGTAAAAGTTGGCGATGTCGTTGAAAAAGGCGACTTTATCGCTGACGGACCTTCTATGGAAAATGGAGAAATGGCTCTGGGACAAAACCCAATCGTTGCCTACATGACATGGGAAGGTTACAACTTCGAGGATGCGGTTATCATGAGTGAGCGTCTGGTGAAAGACGATGTCTACACCTCAGTTCACTTGGAAGAATACGAATCAGAAACTCGCGACACCAAGCTTGGCCCAGAAGAAATTACCCGCGAAATTCCAAACGTAGGGGAAGATGCCCTACGCAATCTGGACGAAATGGGGATTATCCGCATCGGGGCGGAAGTCAAGGAAGGCGACATCCTAGTCGGAAAAGTCACTCCTAAGGGTGAAAAAGACCTTTCTGCTGAAGAACGCCTGCTTCATGCCATCTTTGGTGACAAGTCTCGTGAAGTCCGTGATACCTCTCTGCGTGTGCCACACGGTGCCGACGGAGTGGTTCGTGACGTGAAGATCTTTACCCGTGCTAATGGTGATGAACTGCAATCTGGCGTTAATATGCTGGTTCGCGTCTACATCGCTCAAAAACGTAAGATCAAGGTCGGAGATAAGATGGCCGGTCGTCACGGAAACAAGGGGGTTGTATCCCGTATCGTTCCTGTGGAAGACATGCCTTACTTGCCAGATGGAACACCAGTTGATATCATGTTGAACCCACTCGGGGTACCATCTCGTATGAACATTGGTCAGGTTATGGAGCTTCACCTTGGTATGGCAGCACGTAACTTGGGCATCCATATTGCAACACCAGTCTTTGATGGAGCAAGCTCAGAAGACCTCTGGGATACAGTACGCGAAGCTGGTATGGACAGCGATGCCAAGACTATTCTCTACGACGGACGTACCGGTGAGCCGTTTGACAACCGTGTATCTGTCGGTGTCATGTACATGATCAAGCTCCACCACATGGTAGATGACAAACTCCATGCCCGCTCAGTAGGTCCTTACTCAATGGTTACCCAACAGCCGCTCGGAGGTAAAGCTCAGTTTGGTGGACAACGTTTTGGTGAGATGGAAGTTTGGGCCTTGGAAGCTTACGGTGCTTCTAACGTTCTGCAAGAAATCCTGACTTACAAGTCAGATGATGTCAACGGACGTTTGAAGGCTTATGAAGCTATTACCAAAGGAAAACCAATTCCAAAACCAGGTGTGCCAGAATCCTTCCGCGTTCTTGTCAAAGAATTGCAATCTCTTGGTCTGGATATGCGCGTTCTTGATGAAGATGACAATGAAGTAGAACTGCGTGACCTAGACGAAGGTGAAGATGATGATGTGATTCACGTTGATGATCTTGAAAAAGCGCGTGAAAAAGCAGCTCAAGAAGCGAAAGCAGCTTTTGAGGCTGAAGGAAAAGAATAAGAATACACACTGATTAGAAAATGAAGAAAGGTAAGAAATAGTGGTTGATGTAAATCGTTTTAAAAGTATGCAAATCACCCTAGCTTCTCCAAATAAGGTCCGTTCATGGTCTTATGGGGAAGTGAAGAAACCTGAAACAATCAATTACCGAACCCTGAAACCAGAACGCGAAGGCCTTTTTGACGAAGTGATCTTCGGTCCAACCAAGGACTGGGAATGTGCTTGTGGTAAGTACAAACGGATTCGTTACAAAGGAATCGTCTGTGACCGCTGTGGTGTTGAAGTAACCCGCGCCAAGGTTCGCCGTGAGCGTATGGGCCACATCGAATTGAAGGCTCCTGTTTCACATATTTGGTACTTTAAAGGAATTCCAAGCCGCATGGGACTCACTTTGGATATGAGCCCACGTGCCCTGGAAGAAGTCATTTATTTTGCGGCTTATGTGGTGATTGATCCTAAGGATACACCGCTAGAGCACAAGTCAATCATGACGGAACGTGAGTACCGTGAACGCTTACGCGAGTACGGTGTAGGCTCATTTGTAGCCAAAATGGGAGCAGAAGCTATTCAAGACCTCTTGAAACAAGTGGACTTGGAAGCTGAGATTGCTGTCCTCAAAGAAGAATTGAAAACTGCTTCAGGTCAAAAACGGATCAAAGCTGTCCGTCGCTTGGATGTCTTGGATGCCTTCTACAAGTCTGGCAATAAGCCAGAATGGATGGTTCTCAATATCCTGCCGGTTATTCCGCCAGATTTGCGCCCTATGGTTCAGCTGGATGGTGGTCGTTTTGCGGCTTCTGACCTCAATGATCTCTATCGCCGGGTTATCAACCGGAACAACCGTTTGGCTCGTTTGTTGGAACTCAATGCCCCTGGTATCATCGTTCAAAATGAGAAGCGGATGCTTCAAGAAGCGGTTGATGCGTTGATTGACAATGGTCGTCGTGGTCGTCCGATTACAGGACCAGGCAGCCGTCCGCTTAAGTCTCTGAGCCATATGCTGAAAGGGAAACAAGGCCGTTTTCGTCAAAACTTGCTGGGTAAACGGGTTGACTTTTCAGGTCGTTCCGTTATCGCCGTGGGTCCTACATTGAAAATGTATCAATGTGGTGTTCCGCGTGAAATGGCGATTGAACTCTTCAAGCCGTTTGTGATGCGGGAAATCGTTGCTCGCGATATCGTGCAGAACGTTAAAGCTGCCAAACGCTTGGTAGAGCGTGGAGATGAGCGTATCTGGGATATTTTGGAAGAGGTTATCAAGGAACACCCAGTGCTTCTTAACCGGGCACCGACCCTTCACCGTTTGGGAATCCAGGCCTTTGAGCCAGTTCTGATTGATGGTAAAGCTCTTCGTTTGCATCCGCTGGTCTGTGAAGCCTACAATGCCGACTTTGACGGTGACCAAATGGCTATCCACGTACCGCTTTCAGAGGAAGCGCAAGCTGAAGCTCGTATCCTCATGCTGGCTGCTGAGCACATCTTGAATCCGAAAGACGGTAAGCCAGTTGTAACACCATCTCAGGATATGGTCTTGGGGAACTACTATCTGACCATGGAAGAGGCTGGTCGCGAAGGCGAAGGCATGATTTTCAAGGATATGGATGAGGCGGTGATGGCTCTCCGCAATGGCTATGTTCACTTGCATACTCGTGTTGGTATCGCAACAGACAGTCTTAATAAGCCTTGGACAGAAGACCAGAAGCATAAGATTTTGATTACAACTGTTGGTAAAATCCTTTTTAACGCGATTATGCCAGAGGAGTTGCCTTATCTGCAAGAGCCAACCAATGCTAACTTAACAGAAGGTGTGCCAGCTAAGTATTTCTTGGAGTCAGGACAAAATATCAAGGAAGTCATTGAACAGCTTGAAATCAATGTTCCGTTTAAGAAGAAAAATCTTGGAAATATCATCGCGGAAATCTTCAAACGCTTCCGTACAACAGAAACATCTGCTCTTCTTGACCGCTTGAAGAACTTGGGTTATCATCATTCTACTTTGGCTGGTCTGACAGTGGGTATCGCTGATATTCCAGTTGTCGAAGACAAGGCTGAGATTATTGAAGAATCCCATAAGCGTGTTGAACAAATTACTAAACAATTCCGTCGCGGTATGATTACTGATGACGAACGCTACAATGCAGTTACTGCTGAGTGGCGGTTAGCTCGTGAGAAATTGGAAAAACGTCTGGTTGCCAACCAGGATCCGAAGAACCCTATCGTTATGATGATGGACTCTGGAGCCCGGGGTAACATCTCTAACTTCTCCCAGTTGGCCGGTATGCGTGGTCTGATGGCTGCGCCAAATGGACGTATCATGGAATTGCCAATCTTGTCTAACTTCCGTGAAGGTCTGTCCGTTCTGGAAATGTTCTTCTCAACCCACGGTGCTCGTAAGGGTATGACCGATACGGCCCTTAAGACTGCCGACTCAGGTTACCTGACTCGTCGTCTGGTTGACGTTGCCCAAGATGTGATTATCCGTGAAGATGACTGTGGTACAGATCGTGGCTTGCTCATCACTTCTATCACAGAAGGCAAGGAAATGATCGAGTCTCTGGAAGAGCGCCTAAATGGTCGTTACACTAAGAAAACAGTTAAACATCCAGAAACTGGTGCTGTCATTATTGGTCCAAATGAATTGATCACCGAAGACAAGGCGCGTGAAATCGTTAATGCTGGTGTTGAAGAAGTGACAATCCGCTCCGTCTTCACATGTAACACCCGCCACGGTGTCTGCCGTCATTGTTACGGTATCAACTTGGCAACGGGTGATGCGGTTGAAGTCGGTGAAGCAGTCGGAACCATCGCTGCTCAATCTATCGGGGAACCTGGTACACAGCTGACCATGCGTACCTTCCACACGGGTGGTGTTGCCTCTAATACCGATATCACGCAAGGTCTCCCTCGTGTCCAAGAAATCTTTGAAGCCCGCAATCCGAAAGGGGAAGCGGTCATCACTGAAGTCAAGGGTGAAGTTACTGCTATCGAAGAAGATGCATCTACTCGTACCAAGAAAGTCTTTGTTACTGGTGCAACTGGCGAAGGTGAATACGTGGTGCCATTTACAGCTCGCATGAAGGTTGAAGTGGGCGACCAAGTTTCTCGCGGTGCTGCCTTGACTGAAGGTTCTATCCAGCCGAAGCACTTGCTCGCTGTCCGCGATGTCTTGTCTGTTGAAACTTACCTGCTTGCTGAGGTACAAAAAGTTTACCGCAGCCAAGGGGTAGAAATCGGCGACAAACACATTGAGGTAATGGTTCGCCAGATGATTCGCAAGGTGCGCGTTATGGATCCAGGAGATACAGATCTTCTCATGGGAACTCTCATGGATATTACAGACTTCACAGATGCTAACCGTGATGTGGTTATCTCTGGCGGTGTGCCTGCGACAGCTCGTCCAGTCCTCATGGGAATCACCAAAGCTTCCCTTGAGACAAATAGCTTCCTGTCTGCAGCTTCCTTCCAGGAAACAACTCGTGTCCTGACAGATGCTGCTATCCGTGGTAAGAAAGACCATCTGCTCGGACTCAAGGAAAATGTTATCATCGGTAAGATTATCCCAGCTGGTACTGGTATGGCCCGCTACCGCAATCTGGAACCTCAGGCTGTCAATGAAGTTGAAATTATCAACGAAGTGACAGAACTGCCAGATGGATTTGAAACTGAAGAAAATATTGTTCTTAAATAAAGAACTTTCCCTCCCGAAAATCGGGAGGGATTTTTTCTTGCAGCCGATAATTTCTTGCCCGCCACTACATATTTTCCTATAATATAATTAGGAGCAGTGCTTTTTAAGCTCCCCTTTATGACTAAACTATTATAGGAGAATCACTCAAGATTTCGTGTTTCAGCTTTTTTAGGATAGGAGATGCCACGTCTATTTTTAATCAGAAAGATCAATGGTTTCTGGTGGTATGATAGCGCTAGGTTATACTATTTTAAAATTCTTAAAATAGTAGGAGGGGCAGGTTTGAAATTTTAAAAAAGAGGAGGTTGGTTTTAA
>CAUSQY010000066.1:0-6855 GCA_963533645.1 uncultured Streptococcus sp.
ATTTCTGTAACGGCAGCCCACTGATTACTAGAACGGTGATTAAACTGATTGAGATTCTCCAAAACAAAGCTGACTACATCACCGCCTTTTTGCCCATTGTGACGGAAATAAGTTTGATGCGCTTTGTCTTGTGGATTCTTAATTACTATTTTATCTGATTCATCGGGCAACATCATTTCAATATATCGTCCTAACCCTGCTGCTTTGTTAATACGATACCCTAGTTTGTAAGCTACATCATCTATGCCAACTTTTGATTTGAGGGTTTTGAAATCTACACTCATAATTTATAACCTTGAGATTTTGCAGGGTGAGGAGAAACGAAGGAATGATTATCAAGAATATATTCCTTCAGAAAGGACTCTTTATCAGATGAGTTACCCATTTTCATATAGGCAATGGCACTCTCCTGATTCATTGGAATTAGACCTGTGTCGTTTCCCATAACTTTTGCGCGAACAGCAAAATCTCCATTATTCAGCTTTACAAAATTGACTTCTTCAATTTTGGGGTCTACTATAGCGACTCTGTTGTCTGCTTTCACTAATTGGGGAAGAAATGTATCTAATTGTTCTCTATTAAAGGATGCAAGCAGCAGGGGATTTTCTGTTCCCTTTTGTAAATGCTGTGCTGTTGAAATACCTAGTACTTTAGAAGCTATTTCTGCATCTTTGTTATAGAGTTCATAGTTTTGACCATGACGAACAAGAATAAGAGTATCAGGATACTCTATTTTTGCTTTTATAGAAGTTTGAGAGAGCATTTCCATTGCAGAGGTCGCTTCAGGCAACTTTTTAGTCAGGTGCTGGCTCTGTTTTTCTATTTCTTCCATTATCAACCCTTGAGCCTTACCAACCTCTGACAGGACTGTGTAAATAAACTTAGGCTCTTCTTTTAAAGCCTTCACCCAATTTGAAAGATACATTGCACTATTATCAGTAACGTGCTTGTCAAACCCAAGTTGCTGGCTTACAGTAGCTGCTGTAAGCTCTGCAACTAGTTCTTCCTTCGCATATTTTTTATCACCAAATCTTTTACCACCTTCTCTATTTAATCGCTCTGGAGAACCTGTTGAATGAGCCATTTCATGCAGAGCTGTACTATAGAACTCCATACCGCTACGATATACCTCTTCAGCAGAAGTTCCCTTCTTGAATTGTTCTTTTAGGGGGAGAGTGATAGAATCAGTACTTGGACGATAAAAAGCTTTAGAACCTGGCTTTAGCTCTATTGGACACAACCACTCTTGCTCCTTAAACATTCGATCTAAAGCCGGATTACTATACATACCTTGTGTATCAGGGAGTTTCTTTACGGAATACTCTTTTTGTAAGGCTGCAAAGACGTCTGGCTTTAGCTCTTTGAGATTGGTATCAGAAACATTAAATACATCATATTTTTTTACGAAGAAACGTTTGTCTAGTTCAGCAATTTCTTCTTTGGACATTTGGGAGCGTTCTGCTTCTGATACAGTTCTTCCTTTTTCATCCTTATAAACTACATCTACATAGAAAACAGGAACAGAGTGAGCGCCTTTATTTATATGTAATCCTTCTTTCTTTGCCTGATTGAAAGTCATAAAAACAGGTAGTTCATGTCCTTTCATTGAGGTAAATAAATCGAGAATGAACGAATTCATTCCATTATAGGAGCGTCCAGAAAGGTTTCGTGCTATACCCTGATAATTATTGTTGAACCATGGCTGAGACCATTGTGCAGATTTTAGGGCTTCCATACGCTCTATTATAAGGTCTGCAACTTTTTGCAAGGCCTTATCCGTAGGACTAAGTTGAGTACTATTGTTCATGGCTAATCCAGTTCAAAATGAGGTGCTACAATAGAATCAAAGTCTTTCTTTTCTGAGAAGAGAAAAGCGGATTCTTCGGATTCAGATAGCCCTGTTTCTTTGCACCACGCACTGTACTCTTCTGAGTATTCGCTTTGATGCATGAACTCTAGCCATGTAATTTGATTGCTTTGGAGTTGTTGATACAACTCGTCTGTAGAAAATTGGGTAGACATATCACTAAATATTTGAGGATATATCCACTGAGTTTAAGGTGCGCGCAAAGACCATCAATCATGAATTGATAGTCTTGTGATTTTCATTGCGCGGTGAGAATTTTCCTGATTCTAGTACACCTTATTTCAATGAAATATCAAAGTTGAATTTGTAGAGCTAATTATCGTGACATCTTTTGTTGAGATGCGCGACTTTCTTTATGTTCATTGTTGAGGGAAGAGGAATTTCTTGACTGCAAAGATAAGACTACCTGATGATACTCCCAACAATTTTCATCTGTCTTTACAAAGCCAACGAAGCCAGGATTTAAGCGATCATACTCTTCTGCTTGACGTTGCTTCCACAGCTCCATATCGCCCTGAAGATTTTTGAAGCCTGTTGGCTCTTTGAGATTGACGCCTACAGTGACTTTGCTGTCACCTACAGAAAGTTCTACAGGCTTCCCATCATGGATTGCTTTTTTCTGCTCTAAGCCAAGCTCGATATTTCCGATTTTCTCTATATCTTTGATTCGATCACTTAAGCGCAGATGAATAGCGTCTTTCTGCATAATGGACTTTGTTTCACTATCTAGCTGATAGTAACGTTGAGTACGTTTACCATATTCGCTTACTTCTTTACGGAGAATATGCCCCTCCTTAAGACGGTCTATATCCGTACGACTCAGATTTAAGTCATTCAGAACCTCTTTTCTCATAGGAAATGTCAAGACTACAACTTGATTGGCTGTATTGCGAGTAAGTTGCAACTTAAGGGGAACACGATACAATTCTCCAGAGTGGGTTTTTACTTCTCCCATTATTAGGGGAGTCACACGACCAGACATTAACGGCTCTACGAATTGAGATGGTAACCTCAGTATATCGTTTTGCTTTATTCCAATCTTTTCTAGTTGGGAATAGGGCAATTCTTCTGGAAGAAATACGTTTCTACTTATCATATTTGAAATATTATGAGTAACTTTGCCACAAAGTTACTAAATTCATTCCAATAAAAAGATATGAAGTCGTATATTTTTGGACTATGCTTATTATTTTCCTATTGTGCAAACACGCAAGCACAATTTTTTACTGCAAAATCAGATTCAGATCGTATTAGACCATACGCTCTACTCAAAGAGAGAAAAATCGCAAAGGTGGATTCTTTTGATACAATTCAGACAAATAACAAGAGGAAACCAAGCAAGGAAAAGACACGTAAGGGAAAAGAAGATGCTGATAGCTTATCAAATAGAAAGAATGTAGGAGAACAATTAGCTGAGCTTGTCCCCAAAAGTAATGACTTCCCCAAAGCTAGTCTGTATATTTGGGACTTTACGATGGATAAATTACAAGAAAGACTAAATGTTTGTATGCCCCTTGATGAGTTACAAATTAGCTCTAGATTTGGACATAGAACTGACCCTTTTAGTAAATGCTTGGCTTTTCATGACGGAGTTGACCTCGTCTGTCACAAAGATTTTGTATATGCGATGCTTCCTGCGGTGGTCACCAAGGTTGTATATAGCAATAAGGGATATGGAAATTATGTAGTCTTAAACCATGGTAGATTAGAATGTTTATATGGTCACTTAGATAAAATTACGGTCAAGGAAAATGAGAAAATCAATGCTGGAACGATTATCGGGATTTCTGGGAACTCTGGGAAATCGACAAATTATCATCTTCATATTAGACTGCGTAATCATGGGCGCAGCGTTGACCCTCTGGGCTTTATTGGTGTGCTTCGGAATTATATCAAACGTCTCAATGAAGATTTGGCTATGGTTGTCCCCCCACCTGAATATAAAGCGATGGGCACGGCTCTAAACAGGGGCAATCTCTATGCTGAGATTATACGTCAAGAAGTTCTTTTCCCTAAAGTCGTTTTAGCACAGGCTTTGCTAGAAACAGGTTACTTTTCCTCTAGGGTATGCTGGGAGTTAAACAACTTGTTTGGGTTGAGAAAACGAAATGGAGAGTATATGAGATTTGAAAAGTGGGAGGACTCTGTGGCTGCTTACAGAGATTATGTGCAATATAAATACAAGGGAGGAAATTATTTTGATTTCTTGAATCGGATTGGATATGCAGAGGACAGAACTTATACCTCAAAAGTTAGACAGATTTATCAGACCATTGATTAGTAAGAATGATTATAAATGAGAAACAGAGGACAACCTTTTCGGATGTCCTCTGTTTGCTATGCAATCTTTTGTTATTCTCACTCAAAACAATTGATTATAAAGACGGTGCAGATATACATTGTACTCCCGTATTTTATATAAGGATGGCTTTATCTAAAACTACAATAAATGGATGGCATCATTGAGTGTCGTTTTAATCTCTTCACTAGCTTTTTGGAGGCTATCTAAAGCGATCTTTTGTAATACAAGAAGACGTTCCTTAGCGAGTTTACTCATTGCATAATTGTTGGTGAAGAGATTCTGATAGGTAACAAAGTCTATCTTCTCTGAGAACAAAATATCAAGAGATACACTCTGAGAATAGAATGCTAATAGCTTTAGAAAGTCGGGAGTCGTCACAGTTGCACCCTGCTCTATCTTTGAAATTTTGAGCTGCGATGTTCCTATGATTTCTGCTACTTCTTGTTGCTTTAGTTGCAAGCCCTGACGGACTAATTTAAGACGCGAACCGAGTTCCGCTGGAGTAAGTATGTCTATCTTTTCGTTCATGTACTACTTTTGCCTATCAACTCTTTGATGAGTTGAGTAATTTCATCATTGATTCGCTTAAAATTGCGATTCAATTCTATCTCTTTTTGAGTTGCAGTGGCAAAGATACAGATTTTCGGGAGGTCTACATATTTACTTTCTTCTTTTTTGATACGTTCCATATCAAAATTGGTCTTACAAAAGTATTTTGTAGTGCTAAATTCACTGCTTTCTTCGATATTGACGCTGCGGAATTGGTCCTGTGTAGTGGCGGTGAAGTCTCGTGCTGTTTGCCCTGCCAACCATCCTGTAGCCATATCCGCTATTTTTGATGCTGGTATAAGAAAGTCCATTCGTTCCGAGATTGAGGTGGACACTTTATTGTCATTTATACTAACAGAGTGTGAGAGTTGTTTGGCTTTGCCAAATACGTCATTTTGCGCCCACTCTAATGTTTCTTTGTTACGTGCTGCGCCCATGAAAATATTACCACAAGTGGTGATTATTTTCTGCATTCCTGTTTTACCATAGTCGGCTTCTAGTTGTGGAAGTTCTTGGAAACCGAGGGTTACTGCTACTTTATTGGAACGTGCTGTGCCTATTAGACGGTCTATCTTATGGAAATACAACGTGGGTAACTCATCTACGATAATTGACACTGGAATATTGCCCTTGCTATTGATGCGTGTGATAAGCCTATTAAGAATAAGGGCATTGAGAGAACCAATCACTTGCTCTTTCTCTGGATCATTTGCTATAACTAGGTAGGAGGGATTTCTTTTGTCAGAGATTTTGAGGTCAAAATCGTCTCCACTGAATACCCAATAGGCTTCTGGAGATACTAATCGTGCTGCATTTACTCTGAGTGTACCGACCATTCCTTCCAATTGATCCATGGCTTTGTTTTGATAAGCAGATGCAAAAGGAGACATTAGGGACATGATTTTTTCGTCTTTCATGAGAATTGCAAAGACTTCTTCGTAAGATCGACCGAGAAAAGATAATACATGTGGCATATCGCCATACGCTCCTGTTATAGTATCTGGTTCTACTTTTTCTCCTTCAGGAGTTTCATACCAATCGCATTCTATCGTTACGTTTTTCTCGTTAAGATCTACATAACTGTATCCTTTGAGATTCACGAACATTCCATGCTCGTCTATAGAAGTACTTCTACCATTTGGGTCAGTGAAATTCAATACTTCTTCTCCCTTGGAATTTACGGCTACATAGTCTGTCCAATTTTTATATTTTAAAAGCAGTTTCTGGTTTTGATATCTAATATAATGATTGAGTTTTCTACCATTCTTATAACCTGTGGGATGAAGATTGATGAAGAAATAGATGATGGCAGCTAAAAAGTTCTCTGCAGAGTTCTGAAAGAAGGCTTCTGAACCGCCTTTCTTGCTCCCTCCTCCTTTGTTGAGAGATTCTAACAACGTGGCTGCTGTCTCTGATGCTGCTGCAAGGTCGGGGATATATTTTTTTTGAATCGGGTTGATGCGATGCGAATATTCTATATCTGTGAAGTTGATAATATGGAATCCACAATTCTTTGGTAATCGATTGTATTTCTTATTCTTATGATACTGATAGTAGAGTGTTTTGGCAAGTGTTGGGAACTTGTAATCATAGACCATCATAGTAAATCCTTTGGCTGAATGTTGCCTGATGAATGGATCGATGATTCCGAATGATTTACCGGAACCTGGGGTACCTAGTACGAGTGTTGCACGGAAAGGATTGATGATGTTTATCCACCCTTTATTCATCTTTCCCTTGAAGTAATAAATCATTGGAATGTTCACAGAATACTCATTCTCAACCAGTTGTTGGCTCTGAGGAAAACTTTCATTCTCGAAATTGAAGCGGTCTTTTCCAAGTTGGTTGTTATAGTAACGTGCTACTGCATCACCGCCATAGTGTATGGCAATAATACCAAAGACTGAACAAAGGCCATAGAGGTTAATACTTAAGATTTTCCACGAATGGACTGTTGATGAGGAGTCATAGGTACTGTGGAAGAATAGAGATAGACCAAGTAATAGGAATCCTCCTACAATAGGGAAAAAGATTTGTTTCTTTGGATTAAACTTTAGGTCTTTCTTTCCAACTGTACCTAGACAGGTTATCACAATGCAAGCTAACTCTATGGTTTTGCACATGGTGAGACTATTGA
>CAUSQY010000067.1:0-6776 GCA_963533645.1 uncultured Streptococcus sp.
TTGTTTCTAACTTTGAAAGATAACTTCCTTTTCCTTGAAAATCCTTGGGACTCTAGCCCCATGTGACTGCTATCTGCCCTTTTTCATGATGTATTTTCGTATAGGTACTTCAACCATTTGAACGATTTCAAATCCTTCTTTTTGGTAAAGCTTGTAAGCTGTTTGATTTGCCTCGTAGACATTTAGAGAAATAGTGTCTATGTCTTCATTTTTAAAGGCCAAACTAACAAATTTTCTTAAAGCCTGGCTACCTAAGCCTTGCCCCTGCTTCTGAGGGTTGATAAAAAATCTCCCGATATGAAGATTCCTGTCTTCTAGCCTGATTTTCTGGATAAGCCCCACAAACTCTTGTCCATCAAAGATTGAAAAGATTCCTTCCAAATCTTGCAAGACTTGAATTGTCAAGGGAAAAGGAATCATTGTTCCCATCCATTGTTCTTGAAAGGATTTGCCAAGGGAGTTGGACCATTGGCATACGAGCTGAGCATTTTCTACGCTTACCTTTTCTTCAAAACGAATTGTCATCTTTGCCTCACCATCTTATCTATGTTTCTCCATTATACTACTTCTCCTATTTTTTACGAATAGATAAGTATGATTGATCTTTATTTTTTTCTTGTCGGGAGCATTCTCGCTTCTTTCTTGGGTTTGGTCATTGACCGTTTTCCTGAGCAATCCATTATCCGACCAGCTAGTCACTGCGATTCCTGTCAGACTCGCTTGCGTCCGTTGGATTTGATTCCTATCCTCTCGCAGGTATTTAATCGCTTTCGCTGTCGCTACTGCAAGATTCGTTATCCATTCTGGTATGCCCTCTTTGAACTCGGCTTAGGAATCCTCTTTCTAGCTTGGTCTTGGGGATGGATTTCCTTGGGTCAAATCATCCTCATCACTGCTGGCCTGACCTTAGGAATCTATGACTTTCGCCATCAGGAATATCCCTTGCTGGTCTGGATGACTTTCCACCTAATCCTCATGGCTTTCTGTGGTTGGAATCTAGTCATGGTCTTCTTCATTATCCTTGGAATCATGGCTCATTTCATAGATATCCGCATGGGTGCAGGGGATTTTCTCTTTCTGGCTTCTTGTGCGCTCGTCTTTAGCGTGACAGAATTACTCATCTTGATTCAGTTCGCTTCTGCGGCAGGCATTCTGGCCTTTCTCCTGCAAAAGAAAAAGGAAAGACTTCCTTTCGTGCCTTTCCTCTTACTTGCTGCTTGTGTGATTATTTTTGGTAAGCTACTGCTTGTTTGATAAAGTCCTGAATCGGCTCTCCTTGGTGGAGAGCTTTTACAATTTTCGAACCAACGATAACACCATCTGACACCGCATTAAAGCGTTCTACATCTGCTTGACTAGATACGCCAAAACCTGTCAAGACTGGAATGTCAGCTACTTGATGCAATTGCGCCAGGTGCTTGTCCAAGTCTGCACGGTAATTTCCTGATTTTCCTGTTACCCCATTGATGGCAACGGCATAGACGAAGCCTTCTGCCCCTGCAATCAACTCTTTTTGACGCTCGAGTCCTGTCGTCAAACTAACTAGGGGAATCAAGGCAATGTCTGTATCTGCCAAAAAAGGCTCCACAAAGTTGGCATGTTCATGAGGCAGGTCTGGAATAATCAAGCCCTTAACTGCTGTATCTGCCAAATCTTTGACAAATTTCTCCACACCGTACTGAAAGATGGGGTTGAAGTAGGTCATGATGACCAGTGGCACTTCAGTCTGAATGGTTTTCAAGGTTTCAACCAAAGCCTGGGTAGAAGTCCCATGAGCTAGACTGCGCAAGCCTGCTTCTTCGATCACAGGTCCATCTGCAACAGGGTCTGAAAAGGGAATGCCCACTTCAATAGCTGAAACACCCAAATCTTCTAAAAAGTGGATTGTTTCACCAAGACCATCTAATCCTTTCTCATGGTCCCCAGCCATGATATAGGGAACGAAAATTCCTTTTCCGGTTGCTTTGATAGCGTTCAATTTTTCTGCTAGAGTCTTAGGCATGAGCTTCTCCCTTCTTTGCTGCATCTGCTTCCAAGCGGTCTTTGACTTGAACTACATCCTTGTCCCCACGACCGGATAGGCAGACAATCATCGACTTGTCTGGACCGAGTTCTTTGGCCAATTTCACTGCAAAGGCAATGGCGTGGCTTGATTCCAAGGCTGGTATAATTCCTTCCACACGAGACAATAGTTGGAATCCTTCCAAAGCTTCCTCGTCAGTCACAGGAACATAGCTGGCACGTTTGATATCATGATAGTGAGAGTGTTCTGGACCGATACCAGGATAGTCCAATCCTGCTGAGATAGAAAAGGCTTCTAAGATTTGCCCATGTGCATCTTGGAGCACATCCATAAGCGAACCGTGGAGAACACCTGGGCGACCCTTGGTCAAGGTAGCTGCGTGGTGCTCCGTATCCACACCAAGCCCTGCTGCTTCAGCCCCATACATTGCTACTGACTCATCTTCTACAAATGGATGGAAGAGACCGATAGCATTAGAACCACCACCAACACAGGCTACTAGGGCATCTGGTAAATCTTGACCTGTCAAGTCACGGTACTGTTGTTTAGCCTCTCGACCGATGACACTTTGGAAGTCACGAACGATTTCTGGGAAAGGATGAGGCCCCAAGGCAGAACCAAGGATATAGTGGGTATCATCGATATTAGCCACCCATGAACGAAGGGCTGCATTGACCGCATCCTTGAGCACGCGCGAACCATCTGTCACGGCCTCGACCTTGGCTCCCAAAAGCTCCATACGGAAGACATTTAGGGCTTGGCGTTTGACATCTTCCTCACCCATGTAGATGGTGCATTCCATATTAAAGAGGGCTGCAGCTGTTGCAGTTGCCACACCGTGCTGACCAGCACCTGTTTCAGCGATAATTTTCTTTTTTCCCATGCGTTTAGCCAGAAGAACCTGTCCCAAGGCATTGTTAATCTTGTGAGCCCCTGTATGGTTGAGGTCTTCCCGTTTGAGGTAAATCTTGGCGCCGCCGATATGCTGGGTCAAGTTTTTTGCGTAGTAAAGAGGTGTTTCACGTCCTACATACTGGCGCAAAAGTTGGTTTAATTCCTCTTGGAAACTTGGGTCTGCCTGACTTTCACGATAAGCCTTTTCCAACTCCAAAACTGCTGTCATCAATGTTTCTGGGACAAAACGTCCACCGAATTTTCCGTAAAATCCATCTTTATTTGGTTCTTGATATGCCATTCTTTACCCTCTCTATAAATCTTCTAATCTTTTCATGATCTTTTTGTCCGTCTGTCTCTACACCACTTGATACATCTACTGCATAGGGAGTGAAGTATTGAATTGCTTTTACTATATTGTCTTCATTAAGCCCACCTGCGATAAAGAAGGGCTGAGCAAGTCTTGCCGTATCTAGTTGACCCCAGTCAAAGGTCTGACCACTCCCTGCCACAGGCGCATCAAAGAGTAGATAGTCTGCCCGAGAATGAGGTACATGACCATTTCCATCCACCTGCACCGCCTGAATGCTGGCACAAGGCAAATCCTCAAACAAATCATCTGCCACCTGACCATGAACTTGAACCAAGTCCAGACCAACTTTTTCAATCGCTTCTAGCAATTCTGCTCGACTTGGTGAAACAAATACACCAACCTTTTTAACGTTAACAGGAATGAGCTTTGCCAGCTCTGTAGCCTTTTCCAAGGTCACCTGTCTTTTACTAGGTGCAAAGACAAAACCAATATAGTCTGCCCCTGCTGATACGGCTATCTCCACCGCTTCTTTGGTCGATAATCCACAAATCTTAACCTTTGCCAATCTGCAACTCCTTGATTCTCTGGGCTACATCCTCTGCCTGCATGAGAGCTGTTCCTACCAAAATTCCGTCAAAGTATGGTGCTACTCGTTCCGCATCCTGCCCTGTGAAAATAGCAGATTCAGAAATGTAATAGCACCCTTCTTCAAAGTGCTGGGCCAAGTCTACACTAGTCTGCAAGTCGACTTCAAAGGTGGTCAAGTTGCGGTTATTAACCCCAATAATCTCAGCACCAAGTCTGTGGGTCACTTCTAGTTCAGCTAGATTGTGAGTCTCTACCAGGACTTCCAGACCAAGCTCTGTTGCATAGTCGTACAGTTTCTTGAGGCGTTCTTCTGACAGGGCTGCCACGATGAGCAAGATAACTGTAGCACCGGCATTGCGAGCACGGATGATTTGCTTTTCGTCGATGATAAAGTCCTTGTTGAGCGTTGGAATGTTTACCTGACTGGAGATCTCACGTAAATAATCCAAATGCCCTTTAAAGAATACTTCATCTGTCAAAACCGAAATCATCACTGCGCCGTTCGCTTCATAAGTCTGGGCCTGTTGCACAATATCCACATCGAGATTGATATCTCCCAGACTAGGGCTAGCCTTCTTGACCTCAGCGATTACCTGCAAACGGTCTTGATGATTCTGCAAAAAGTCAGCCAAGCGATAGGTCTGGCGCAGGGGCTGGATTTCCTCCAGCTCCATCTGCTCGACCTCACGCGCCTTCTGCTCCAAGATTCGTGCTAAAAATTCCTGACTCATTTTTGGTACTCCTGTAACAGTCTGAGTTTTTCAAGGGCCTTGCCACTAGCAATCACTTGACGGGCCAAGGCAACTCCTTCCTTGATACTAGCAACCTTACCATTGGCATAGAAACCAAGACCAGCATTCAAGACTGTCGTTTCCAAGAATGGACTTGGTTCATTTTTAAGAACGCTGAGCAAAATTTCTGCATTTTCCTGAGCATTGCCTCCACGAATATCTTCGATAGCGTAGCGTTCCATCCCTAGATCTTCTGGAGTAAAGCTTGACAAGGTGATTTCGCCATTTTCAAGAAGAGCAATCTTGGTTGTTCCATTCAAACCAGCTTCATCCAATCCTTCTGGACCAGCAACCACGATAGCACGTTTGCGACCCATATTTTTCAAAACCTGAGCTGTACTTTCTAGAAGTTCTGGACGACTAATTCCAAGAAGCTGTGTTTCCAAAGCCATTGGATGAATCAGTGGACCAGTCAAGTTCATAATCGTTGGAATTCCCAATTCCAAACGAGCTGGCATGATGTATTTCATAGCTGGGTGCATATTTTTAGCAAAGAGAAAGACGATGCCTGTTTTATCAAAAACCTTACCTAGTTCAGCTGGTTTGAGGTCAAGATTAATGCCCAATGCTTGAAGGACATCTGCCGAACCCGATTTAGAAGAAATCGAACGGTTACCGTGCTTTGCCATATGAATGCCGCCACCAGCCAAGACAAAGGCTGCAGTTGTGGAAATGTTAAAGCTGAAGGACTTGTCTCCACCTGTACCGCAGTTGTCCATGGCATCATGAATTTCAGTTGGAATGTGTTGGGCATGGCCTCTCATGACTTGTGCAATGGCTGTGCGTTCTTCAGGTGTTTCCCCCTTCATCTTAAGAGCTAAAAGGAGAGAAGCAATCTGCGCCTCCGTTACACGCCCAGTTACGATACGCTCAATGACATCCGTCATTTCCACACCTGATAAATTTTCAAATTTTGCTAGTTTTTCAATAATCTCTTTCATCCTAGTTTCCTCACTTTACAACCTTCTCGATAAAATTCCGAATAGAAGACAAGCCATCTGGCGTTCCGATACTTTCTGGATGGTACTGGAAGCCATAAATCGGCAGGCTTTTGTGTTGAATTCCCATAATGGCTTGGTCATCAGTCGAACGTGCTGTCACTTCAAAGTCTTCAGGCATTTCTTCAATCAAAATACTGTGGTAACGCATGACTGGACGACCATCCTCAATATCTTGGTAGAGAACAGAAGGCACTTCAAAGCTGATATGGCTCTGTTTCCCATGCATGACTTTGGGAGCCAAACCTAGCTTCCCACCAAAGACTTCTGCAATGGCTTGGTGTCCCAAACAAATCCCTAGAATCGGCTTCTTACCTGCAAAGTCACGAATCATGTCTTCCATCTTTCCAGCATCAACTGGCCAACCAGGACCAGGAGAAAAGACCAGACCATCTGCTTTTTCAGCTTCTTCATACAGCTTGGGATCATCATTTCTCAAGACCTGAACTTCTGCAAAATTCCCAATGTATTGGGCCAAGTTATAGGTAAAAGAATCATAGTTGTCAATCAATAAAATCATGGTCTTAGTTCTCCAATTCTAGTCATAGATTTTGCCTTGTTAATGGTTTCTTGGTATTCATTTTGAGCGATGGAGTCGTAGACAATCCCTGCCCCAGCCTGCACATATGCTGTTTGATTTTTAAGAATCATGGTTCTAATGGCGATAGCAAAGTCCATATCACCTGTAGCAGACAAGTAGCCGATTGCTCCTGCGTATACGCCTCGTTTTTCCGTTTCTAGTTCGTAGATGCGTCTCATCGCCCGAATCTTTGGTGCTCCTGAAACTGTTCCAGCTGGAAGTGTAGCTTTCAAGGCATCCATGGCAGTGAGTTCGGGAAGCAAACGCCCTTTCACAACACTGGTCAAATGCATAACATAGCGGAAGAGCTCCACTTCCATATACTTGGTGACTTGAACACTTGCCGTTTCAGAGATGCGACCAATATCATTACGTCCCAAGTCTACTAACATCCGATGTTCTGCTGTTTCCTTCTCATCAGAAAGCAGATCAGTTGCCAAAGCTTTGTCCTCTTCATCCGTAGCTCCTCTTGGTCGCGTACCTGCAATCGGATTGGTAGTTACGATGCCATTTTTGACAGAAACCAAACTTTCAGGACTGGCACCGATGATTTGATAATCCCCAAAATCATAGAAATAGAGGTAATTAG
>CAUSQY010000068.1:0-6418 GCA_963533645.1 uncultured Streptococcus sp.
ACTTACCGACATTTGGCACTTCTTTCACAGTTGTACCATTGTCAAATAGTGGAGTCGAATCAGCTGGGAATGGAACTGAGTCATGACCTGGAGTGAAGGTCACTTTACCTTCTTGGACCTGACCTTGAAGCCCTTCGGTCTTATCTCCCGTACCAGTTGGTGTTACTTTCTCAACAACTGGGGTATAGGTCGTTACAGCCGACTCTCCATTTTTATCCACCACTCCAACTTGAACTGGAGTTGCCGGACCATAGAAGGTTTTCAGTGGAGTAAAGACAATTGTTTTATTTACAAGATCTAAATCGTACGTCCCTTGGTCGGCAATGGTTAGCGAAGTTACCTTTTGCCCATTCTCATCATAAAGAAAGACACTGCTTTGGACTAGTTCAACGGATTTCTTTGCTCCATTAATGGTTGTTGTCCCTTTTGTAAAGTGAACCTCGCTCTCGCTTGCTCTATCCTCATCAAAGTGAATCGTTGCTGCCTGCTTCTGCCCTTGAAGGCCTTTAGATTTCGCTGCACTTGCTGAAGGGACAACTGGAAGCGGAACATAATACACCACCCGATACCAGGTAAATTCTTTTTCCAACTCTTCATCTCTAGGATCATCCGCATACATTAAATACTCATAGAGAGCTCCTTCTCCCGACATTGTGTTTGAATCAATATCCTCTCTTGGATAATAGCCAGGAATTTCAGGAGAAATCACTTGAGACCAAGTTTGGTCTGCAGACCAGGCTGAGTATGCCACACCAGCTGTCGCATCATTTGGCTGCCGTTTCGCCAAAACCTGATCAATTCTCTTAGTTCGAGTAAACGAATGAGTCTCAACATGCTTTGGAGCAAGGAGTGATAAATCAGTATTGTTTGTTTTTTTGAGATATTCATAATCAATTTCGCGAGTTACACGAACAGTTTCGGATAGTTCTGTTATCTTGTGTCTAAACTGAAACTTGAATTGTTTTGGACTAGCCGAGTCACCAAAGGTATGATCTGTAAAATCGTTACTGATCAGTTCATATCCTGCATCTTCCAATTCCTTAATTCGACGAGCAGGATCATAAGAAATTGGTCCATTAGGTTTGCCTACAACTGTGTCTACCTGTCCTAGTTGCACTTCCTTAGACGGATCATTTACATCCACAAAAGTGAAACTTGCAGATGACAGTTTGGTGGACATTTGGATTGAAACATTATTAGACTCTGTATAATTAGAATTTCCATTTGCCAAAGCCGAAGAAAGATAAGCCGTAGCACCTGGGGCAGTATCTTGCCCGATAAGTGCTCCATCGATAGGAAACTGAACCCTACTTCCAGCAGCAACCGGAGCAGTCGAATGCCAACGAACTGCACGAATCTCTGACCAATCCGATACCTGTTCTGCTGTGAGCCATTGTGAAGCATTAATTTCTGCAGCAGTACCCGCAGTACGACTATATTGAACTTCCCAGCCAGAAGGTGGTGTTAGAGCTTTTGTCAAACTCACTGTAAATTGAGAACCACGATTTCTGGATTCCAGCTGTTTATCACCTTTCATCGGCAAGGATGATAAAACATAAACGTCTGAAACAGGCTGTTTCGCTGCGTTTTTATAGGTCACTCTGAAATCAATCTCATCACCAGGATAGTGTTCTTGGGAATTGTAGGCAAAGTGTTGATCTGTCGCCCTTTTCACTTCAGAGTAGACACCGCTCGCTTCTGAGGCCTGTACGATCACATTGAAGTCATGAGATGTCGAATTTTTCGAAGTAACAGTAATCCCATCTAGTTCCCCCAAGTCATAACCATTCTGAGCTTGAACATCAGGAAGTTCTTCATCCCAGAAAGCAATTGCTTTATAGGTATAGGTCCCATTTGGAATTGTCTCGTTTTCCAACTTCAAAAGCGTTTGGGGCATAGAGGAGTCTGGGGTTCCCTTCACTTGGGCATAGTAGAGAGTTTTCCCAGTATCTTTGTAATTATAATAGACCTTAAAATTAAGGTTTCCACTAAAGTTTAATTGTGGATCAGCCAAATAGGCTAAATGGTAAACTCCCGTCAAATTTGCGAAATTCTGGGTAGGCGTATTTCTACCAGCAGTCCTTGTGATAAAATCTTCCTTAAAACCAGAAGCATCTGTATGTCGGTTGAAAACATCTGTTCGGGCTCGCCCAATCATTGAAATTTGCTGAACAACACGTGTCAATTCGGCTGAAGCCGTTTGAGAGAAGGAAACAGTGTTTCCAGTATTCTTAAAAGTGAAATCCGTTCTAGAATCCAACTTACGAATCGTCGAATCTTTATAGAGACTTTCCCAATTATTAAAACGTGTTTTTGTCTGGAAAAAAAATGCCGAAGTATCATTGGTTGAGGACTTCCTCATCTTGATATTTTTAAACTTGTACTCCAGTTCCTTCACATCTTGCTCTTCCGTCAATCGTAGACTACGGGTGTTACTATTAAAAGTCCCTAATAATTCACCTGTCGCTTTATTGTATACTTCTACGGATGCATCCGGTGAGGAGAAAAATTCATTCCAATAACGATCCTCAATCGCATTGACTTCTCGATAAGACTCTCGTGGATCCTGTATTTTATGGGTGACCGTGTAGTCATTGATAGGATAATCTTTTTCAACCTCTGCGACTGATGAAAGTCGAACATTAGAACGGTATTCTGTTTCACCATAGGAACGAATTATATCCGAGTCAGACTGATTATAGTGTCTATATTCAAAGAGAGAAGACTCTGGCTGGTCTGTTTTTTGAACAAAGAGAGCATAAGGCAGAACGGCCGTATTTTGATAGCTAGTCCCATCTGCTTTTGTATAGATACCCGTCACAGTAAAGTTTTGCGCTTTTCTATTGATATCTGCTACTTTGGCATTCTTTAACTTGAAAGAAATTGGAATGAGCTTATTTTTATTGTTATTAATATCTTGAAGCGGATTGTTAGCTCTGTTAATGGTCAGATGGTAACCCGTCGCATCGGCAGTCCATCCTAGAGCTTTAGCTTCATCTGTCAATTCATAACCTTCTTTTAACTCTATATTATAGGTATAAGATGTGACAGGATCAATGATATTCCCCCCGACATCACTAATCCCCATACCATTGATCATACGACCATCAAAGACACCATTTCCATAGTTGAAGTAATCATTTCTTGCCGTATTATTCTTAGGATCTTTCGCACCATTAAATAGATAGTAGGATACAACCGACGAATCATCGTCAACGATACCATCATTATTTCGATCGTAGCCAATAACCTGATTGTTAGACATTGGTGTCAGACCACCAACACCATTTTCTAAGACTTTCCATGTGTGTTCAATACTTCCAAGTTCTTTGAGGACATTGCCATTTTTGTCATAGAGCTTAGCAGTTGCTGTCACCTTGTGGTCTGGTCCAATTGCTTGGACAGCACCTCCCCAGTTCTGAGTCAAAGGATCTATCTGAAAAGTATAGACGAAGTTATAGTTTGCCCCACCTCTCAGATTTGTAGGTTCTATCTTTAAATCAAGGTCCCCATTCGTTTTTTCTTGACTGAACTTTACACCACCTACTGGAGAAGGAGTCAATTTAATAGCTTTCCCATTTTGGAAATGAATTTTGATATACCCACCAGAATAGTCTGCTTCGTGTCCAGTAATACTAAAGGTCAAGGATTCACGGACACTATCTACCGCATGGATATCCTTGATTGGCGAATGAGCTTTAAATGCAGCATTGACTTCATCTAGCGATCTCTTGCGTCTAGAAGAAGTTTTTCCGCTAGAACTGCTTTCTTCCTTGCTTTTCTGCTCAGTTTGAGTTGATTCTAGAGATTGCTTTTTCTCCTCATCTAAAGAAGGCTGACTCGCTTCCTTCGTATTGTCAACTTGAGAAACTGGTTGGCTCTGAGCAACTGGTGCAGATACTTCTGTTTTGGACGGTTCAGTTTTATCCTTCTGGTCCTTAACTGCTTCGTTCTGTGTTACCACTTTTTTAGGTTCAGAAATGACTTCCTGCCTATTCTCAGCACTTTTTTCCTTCTGTTGAATTTCCGCCTGCGTTTGTTGTTCCTTATTGTTGACTTGAGCTTCATCTGCTTGCACTGGTGAAGTAGCCATCACCATAAAGGTTCCTAGCAATACCGAACAGGTCCCAACACTTAACTTTCTAATCGAAAAGCGGGAAAAAGATTGATTAAAAAATTTTTTCTTCATCATTTCTCCTTTATATTCATACTTAATCTAACATAACAGCTTTATCATTATAACTTATAGTAAATAGAATTTCCAATAGAATGTTCATTTCTACATAAATTTCTTTATAACTCCTTTTACATAAAAAAAGGAAGCTGTAAAACCAGCTTCCTTCTGTTATTTTCATTCCATTTTCACGATTATTCCACACTGAAAAGATATGGATATACAGGTTGTTGACCTTGGTGAATCTCTACTTCAACATCTTCAAATTCTTCTGCGATTTCTTGGGCAATTTCATTGGCAAGTTCTTCGCTTCCGTCTTCACCGACATAGAAAGTCACGATTTCACTGTCTTCGTCCAACATATGTTTCAAAGTTTCTGTCAAGGTTTGGTGCATGTCAGGGTTTGATACGAGGATTTTCCCATCAACCATACCAAGATTGTCATTTTCATGAATTGCTAATCCATCGATAGTTGTATCACGAACGGCTGTTGTTACACTACCACTGATGACATCGCCAAGGGCTGCAGTCATGCGTTCTTTGTTTTCTTCGATTGATTTGCTTGGATCAAAGGCAAGAAGACTGGTCAACCCTTGAGGAATTGTACGTGCTTCTACCACAACAGCAGGTTGTTCAAGCACTTCAGCCGCAGACTGAGCTGCCATAAAGATATTTTTGTTGTTTGGCAAGAAGATGATGTTGCGAGCATTGACCTGTTCAACAGCCTTGATAAAGTCTTCTGTTGAAGGGTTCATCGTCTGACCACCTTCGATAACATAATCCACACCTTGAGCACGGAAGATATCTGCTAAACCTTGACCAGCTACTACTGCGATAAGGGCATACTCTTTTGTTTCAGCAGGCTTGTTTCCTTGGGTCGCTTCTTTTTCAACTTGCGCCTCGTGTTGGTTACGCATGTTGTCCACTTTTACCTTGATCAAGCTACCATATTTAAGACCTTCTTGCATGACAAGACCTGGATCTTCTGTATGGACGTGAACTTTGACGATCTCATCATCGTTGACAACAAGTAGAGAGTCGCCTAAGTCATTCAAGTAGTTACGGAATTCATCGTAGTCAAAGTCCTTAGAATAAGTTGGGCCTTGTTTGAGGGCTACCATGATCTCTGTACAGTAACCGAAGGTAATATCCTCAGTTGCCACATGCCCTGCTACAGACTTGTGGTGCTCTGCATTGATCATTTCACTCATGTTGGCAGGAGTCGCTACAAAGTCTTCAGAAGCACTGTATTCACCAGTAAGAGCTGAAAGGAATCCTTCATAGATAAAGACCAAACCTTGACCACCTGAGTCCACCACACCAACTTCCTTAAGGACTGGAAGCATTTCTGGAGTTTTAGCAAGGGCTGCTTTAGCTCCTTCCAAGGCTGCACGCATGACCTCAACAGCATCATCTGTTTGCTCGGCTTTTTTCTTAGCACCGATGGCAGCACCACGGGAAACAGTCAAAATAGTTCCTTCAACTGGTTTCATAACCGCTTTATAAGCTACTTCGACACCGGATTGGAAGGCAAGAGCCAAGTCTTGACCTGTTAATTCATCTTTTTCCTTGATAGCCTGAGAGAAGCCACGGAAGAGCTGAGAAGTGATAACCCCTGAGTTCCCACGCGCACCCATCAAGAGCCCTTTGGCAAGAATGCTCGCTACTTCTCCAACTGTAGAGGCAGGCTTGTCTGCTACTTCTTTCGCACCATTTTCAATGGTCATTCCCATGTTTGTCCCAGTATCTCCATCTGGAACTGGAAAGACGTTCAATGAATTGACATATTCTGCTTGCTTATTCAAACGAGTTGATGCAGCCTGCACCATCTCTTGGAATAAACTGGTAGTAATTTTTGACACGATTATTCTCCTACAACTTTGATATTTTGAATGTAGACATTCACAGTCTGAGCAGTAATCCCTAGTTGATTTTCTAAACTAAAACGAACACGCTCTTGAATGTTTTTTGACACTTCGCTTATCTTTACTCCGTAGCTCAATACGGTATAAACATCAACTGCAATGCTACCATCTTCGGCTGCTTTTATAACAACACCCTTAGAATAATTTTCCTTACCAAGAAGGGCTTGGAAATTGTCTTTGAGGGCATTTTTACTAGCCATACCGACCACACCAAAAATTTCAGTTGCGGCACCACCTACTACGGTTGCAATCACTTCATCTGTCAGTTCGATTTGACCATCTTTTGTATTAATTTTTACAGTCATTTTTTTTACCTCAA
>CAUSQY010000069.1:0-6417 GCA_963533645.1 uncultured Streptococcus sp.
TCTTGGAAGAAGACCTTCCTCTGGCTCTAGCAGTTGGGGATTTTGATTCGGTAACTGCAGACGAACATCAGTTGATTCAAAAACAAGCCCAGCGCTTTGTCCAAGCCCAGCCAGAAAAGGATGATACGGATCTGGAATTAGCTCTCTTAACCGTCTTTGAGCAAAATCCTCAGGCTCAGGTGACCATTTTTGGTGCCCTAGGTGGTCGCATCGATCATATGCTGGCCAATGTCTTTTTACCTAGCAATCCCAAGTTGGCACCCTATATGCGCCAGATAGAAATTGAGGATGGGCAAAACTTGATTAGCTATTGTCCAGAAGGAACCAGTCAGCTTCAACCCCGTTCGGACTATGACTATCTAGCCTTTATGCCAGTTCGGGATAGTCAGTTGACCATTATCGGAGCCAAGTACGAGTTGACAGAGGAAAATTTTTTCTTTAAAAAAGTGTACGCTTCTAACGAATATATAGATAGGGAAGTTTCGGTGACTTGCCCAGATGGCTATGTCGTCGTGCTACATAGCAAGGACAGGAGGTAGGATGGAGACTGTATTATTACTATTATTAATTGCCAACCTAGCTGGACTCTTTCTCATTTGGCAAAGGCAGGATAAGCAAGACAAGCACCTAGCCAAGAGTTTGGAGGATCAGGCAGACAATCTTTCAGATCAACTGGATTACCGCTTTGAACAAGCCAGACAAGCCGGCCAGCTGGATCAAAAAGATTTGGAAGTGGCTGTCAGCGACCGTTTGCAAGAAGTGCGAATGGAGTTGCACCAAGGGCTGACGCAAGTCCGTCAAGAAATGACAGATAATCTTTTACAAACTAGGGACAAGACCGACCAACGCCTTCAGGCCTTGCAGGAGTCCAATGAGCAACGTTTGGAACAAATGCGCCAGACGGTCGAGGAAAAGCTAGAAAAGACCTTGCAGACGCGCTTGCAGGCTTCCTTCGAGACAGTTTCCAAACAACTGGAGTCTGTCAATCGTGGTCTTGGAGAGATGCAGACAGTTGCCCGCGATGTTGGCGCACTCAACAAGGTTCTCTCTGGGACCAAGACGCGAGGGATTCTAGGAGAATTGCAACTAGGGCAAATCATTGAAGACATCATGACTCCTGCCCAGTACGAACGAGAATTTGCAACGGTTGAGAACTCCAGTGAACGAGTAGAGTATGCCATCAAGTTACCTGGCCAAGCCGATCAAGAATATGTCTACTTACCGATTGACTCGAAGTTTCCACTGGCAGATTATTACCGCTTAGAAGAAGCTTATGAAGCAGGCGATAAGGACGAGATTGAACGTTGTCGCAAGTCACTCCTAGCCAGTGTTAAGCGATTTGCCAAGGATATCAAGAGCAAGTATCTGGCGCCGCCTCGAACGACCAATTTTGGAGTCTTGTTTGTTCCAACAGAAGGACTTTACTCAGAAATCGTCCGCAATCCTGTCTTCTTTGATGATTTGAGACGGGAGGAGCAGATTATTGTTGCTGGTCCAAGTACCCTATCAGCCCTGCTTAACTCTCTATCAGTTGGCTTCAAAACTCTCAATATCCAAAAGAGTGCCGACCATATCAGCAAGACTCTTGCCAGCGTCAAGACCGAGTTTGGCAAGTTCGGAGGCATTCTGGTCAAGGCACAAAAGCATCTCCAACATGCCTCTGGCAATATTGATGAATTATTAAACCGTCGTACCACAGCTATCGAGCGGACGCTCCGTCACATTGAGTTATCAGAAGGTGAGCCTGCGCTTGATCTACTCCATTTCCAAGAAGATGAGGAAGAATATGAAGATTAGTCACATGAAAAAAGATGAGCTGTTTGAAGGTTTTTACCTGATTAAGTCAGCTGACCTAAGACAGACGCGTGCTGGGAAAAATTACCTAGCCTTTACCTTCCAAGACGATAGTGGCGAGATTGAAGGGAAACTCTGGGATGCCCAACCTCATAACGTCGAGGCCTTTACCGCTGGGAAAGTCGTCCACATGCAGGGACGTCGAGAAGTTTATAACAACACTCCTCAAGTTAATCAAATCACGCTTCGCTTGCCTCAGCCTGGGGAACCCAACGATCCAGCTGACTTCAAGGTTAAATCTCCAGTTGATGTCAAGGAAATCCGTGACTACATGTCACAAATGATTTTCAAGATTGAAAATCCTGTCTGGCAGCGTATCGTTCGTAGTCTCTACACCAAGTATGATAAGGAATTCTACTCCTATCCAGCTGCCAAGACCAACCACCATGCCTTTGAGACGGGTTTGGCCTATCATACAGCAACCATGGTGCGCTTGGCAGATGCCATCAGTGAGATTTATCCTCAGCTCAACAAGAGCCTCCTCTATGCGGGAATTATGTTGCATGACTTGGCCAAGGTTATTGAGTTGACGGGACCAGACCAGACGGAGTACACAGTGCGAGGCAATCTACTTGGCCATATCGCTCTCGTTGATAGTGAAATTACCAAGACAGTCATGGAACTCGGCATCGATGATACTAGGGAAGAAGTGGTGCTACTGCGCCATGTCATCCTCAGTCATCATGGCTTACTGGAGTATGGAAGTCCAGTCCGTCCACGCATTATGGAGGCAGAAATTATTCATATGATTGACAATCTAGACGCCAGCATGATGATGATGTCAACAGCTCTTGCTTTGGTGGATAAAGGAGAGATGACCAATAAAATCTTCGCTATGGACAATCGTTCCTTCTATAAACCAGATTTAGATTAATAATTTAAGAAAAATGAGCATTTTTTAGGATAAGAATGTTCGTTTTTTTATGTGAATATGGTATAATAGATAAAATATCAAAATTAAATGAAGTAGGAAATAGAAATGAAATTAAGAAGAAGTGATCGGATGGTTGTCATTTCCAACTATTTGATTAATAATCCATACAAACTAACAAGTCTCAATACCTTTGCAGAAAAGTACGAATCTGCTAAATCATCCATCTCAGAGGACATCGTGATTATCAAGCGTGCCTTTGAGGAAATTGAAATCGGCCATATTCAGACTGTGACTGGAGCAGGTGGTGGCGTTATCTTTACACCATCAATCTCGAGTCATGAAGCCAAAGAAATGATCGCAGACTTGCGTGATAAACTTTCAGAAAGCGACCGTATTTTGCCAGGTGGCTATATCTACCTGTCTGATTTGCTCAGTACACCTGCCATTTTGAAAAATATTGGGCGCATCATTGCCAAGAGCTTTATGGACCAAAAAATCGATGCTGTTATGACAGTAGCAACAAAAGGTGTGCCACTCGCAAATGCAGTTGCCAATGTCCTCAATGTTCCATTTGTCATTGTGCGCCGTGATTTGAAAATTACCGAAGGTTCAACGGTCAGCGTCAACTATGTTTCAGGTTCCAGCGGTGACCGCATTGAGAAAATGTTCCTTTCAAAACGCAGTCTCAAGGCAGGCAGTCGTGTCTTGATCGTGGATGACTTTTTGAAAGGTGGCGGAACGGTCAACGGGATGATTAGTCTCTTGCGTGAGTTTGATTCAGAGTTGGCTGGTGTTGCAGTCTTTGCAGACAATGCCCAAGAAGAACGTGAAAAGCAGTTCGATTACAAGTCACTCTTGAAAGTAACCAATATTGATGTTAAGAACCAATCCATCGATGTCGAGATTGGAAATATCTTTGACGAAGACAAATAAGAGATAGAACTAAAGGTTGGAACGATTGTCCCAGCCTTTCTTTGCAAACAGAATAGAAGGATGCTTATGAAAACACCATTTATCAGCCGTGAAGATTTAGAAACAATTGTTGCAGAGTTCCCGACTCCCTTCCACTTGTATGACGAGAAGGGGATTCGCGAGAAAGCGCGAGCAGTCAACCAGGCCTTTTCTTGGAATAAGGGATTCAAAGAATATTTTGCAGTTAAGGCCACTCCAACTCCAGCCATCTTGAAAATCCTCCAAGAGGAAGGTTGTGGTGTGGACTGTTCTAGTTATGTAGAGCTCTTGATGAGCCACAAACTGGATTTCCCAGGTTCTGAGATCATGTTCTCTTCTAACAATACCCCAGACCAAGAGTATGCTTATGCGCGTGAATTGGGGGCAACCATTAACTTGGATGCCTTTGAAGACATTGAACATCTGGAGCGAGCGGCAGGCATTCCAGAAATCATCTCTTGTCGTTACAATCCTGGGGGCGTTTTTGAGCTAGGAACAGATATCATGGACAATCCTGGGGAGGCCAAGTTTGGGATGACTAAGGAGCAGCTTTTTGAAGCCTTTGCGATTTTGAAGGAAAAAGGAGCCAAGACCTTTGGGATTCACTCTTTCCTAGCATCCAATACTGTCACCCATCTCTATTATCCAGAGTTGGCCCGTCAGCTCTTTGAATTGGCTGTTGAAATCAAGGAAAAGTTGGGCATTTCGCTAGACTTTATCAATCTTTCTGGCGGTATTGGTGTCAATTACCGTCCAGAACAGGAGCCAAACGATATTGCGATGATTGGTGAAGGTGTGCGTAAGGTTTATGAAGAAGTCCTTATGCCAGCAGGTCTTGGTCAGGTCAAGATTTTCACCGAATTGGGTCGTTTTATGTTAGCCCCTCACGGAGCTCTCGTCACAAAAGTCACCCATAAGAAGAAAACCTACCGCACCTATCTGGGTGTGGATGCATCAGCAGTCAACCTCATGCGCCCAGCCATGTATGGAGCCTACCACCATGTCACCAATTTGACCCATCCAGACGGACCAGTTGAGGTGGTAGATGTGGTCGGTTCACTCTGCGAAAACAATGATAAATTTGCAGTGAATCGCGAACTACCTCATACAGAAATCGGTGATTTGCTGGTGCTTCATGATACAGGTGCACATGGATTCTCCATGGGTTACCAGTACAATGCCAAACTACGCTCGGCAGAAATCCTCTATACCGAAGAAGGAAAAGCCCGCCAAATCCGCCGTGCAGAGCGCCCTGAGGACTATTTTGCAACCTTGTATGGTTTTGATTTTGAACCGGAACGTTAAAAGAAATTGAAAATGAAAGTGAAAAACAGATTGCTTTCTAAAAAATAGACAAAAAAACCTTGTTTTTCATCTTACTCGTGATATAATAAAACTATAAAACGGTTTCAAGGAAGGTGACGATATGTCTGAAGAAACAATTGACTACGGACAAGTGACAGGAATGGTGCATTCGACAGAGAGTTTTGGGGCGGTAGATGGCCCTGGGATTCGTTTCATTGTCTTTTTGCAGGGTTGTCACATGCGTTGCCAATACTGTCATAACCCTGATACATGGGCTATGGAGACCAATAAATCACGCGAACGGACAGTAGACGATGTCTTGACAGAAGCCCTTCGCTACCGTGGTTTCTGGGGAGACAAGGGAGGAATCACTGTTAGTGGTGGAGAAGCCCTCTTACAGATTGATTTCCTAATTGCCCTCTTTACCAAGGCCAAGGAAAAAGGAATCCACTGTACCTTGGATACCTGTGCCCTTCCGTTCCGTAATAAACCACGTTATCTCGAAAAGTTTAATAAACTCATGGCGGTGACAGACTTGGTTCTCCTGGATATCAAGGAAATCAACGAAGAACAGCATAAGATTGTCACAAGTCAAACCAATAAAAACATCTTGGCCTGTGCCCAGTACCTATCAGATATTGGGAAGCCTGTTTGGATTCGTCATGTGCTGGTTCCAGGATTGACAGACAGAGATGAGGACTTGATCGAACTTGGTAAATTCGTCAAAACCCTCAAAAACGTTGATAAGTTTGAAATCCTACCTTATCACACGATGGGAGAATTCAAGTGGCGTGAACTTGGAATTCCTTATTCGCTCGAAGGGGTCAAACCTCCAACAGCAGACCGTGTCAAGAATGCAAAGGAATTGATGGATACAGAAAGCTACCAAGACTACATGAAACGTGTTCATGGATAAAAAAGAAGCCTGATAGAGACATCGGGCTTTTGTGATGCATAAAAAGCCTAGCCTTTCAGCTAAGCTTTTTTTCTTATTTTCTAGAATGTTGTTTACCAGCATTGCGTTTTTTATGTTTCTTGTTAGTCATGATCGCAGTTGCTTGGTTTGGAGTGACATCTTTGCGTCCGCCTCCAGTTGAAAATGAGCTTGCTTTTGGTGGATTTTTGGCAAATTCTTCACGAACTTTTTTGCGAAGTTTTGGACGAACAACATAGTTAACGATGAACTGTTGGAGAATCATCATGAAACCACCGACAACCCAGTAAAGTGTCACACTGGCTGGTGCGAAGAAGGAGAAGACGACAATCATGAGTGGGCTCATGTAGATCATTTTCTTGAGCTGTTCTCTTTGCATCTCATCTTCTACTCCATGAAGTGAGAGGAGTGATTGGAGATAGTAGAGAATACCAGCGAAGGCGACAAGGAGCAGACTTGGTGAACCAAGATCGATACCCAAGAAGGTAGAGCTAGCTAC
>CAUSQY010000070.1:0-6172 GCA_963533645.1 uncultured Streptococcus sp.
AGTTTCTCCTAGGTACAACTTATCAGACTTACGCTCCTGAACCTTGAAGTCGATGTTTTCTTCTTCGACTATAAGTTCGGGTCTGTCGAGGACTAGGTTCTTCACTTCATCTTCTGGAAGAGAAGTTCCTGGTTTAGTGCCAACCAAGACGATGCGGTCTGTCGGAGCCTCTACCACTTCACGGAGTTTTTCTTCCTTACTTCCACTAGGATTAACCGCTGTGAAGATCCGTTCCTTACCAACTTTTCCTTCTTGTTCTACACGTGTTTCACCTAGATACAGTCTTGAATCCTTTTTCTCAACTGTCTTGTAGGCCAAATCTTTTTCAACAAATTCGAGTTTTGGAAGTTCTTCTTGTACAGCAACAACTGTCTTCTCAGAAACTGGTTTTTCCTTGGTCAACTGGATACGGTATTCCTTGACTTGTTTTCCACTTTCTGAAACAAGGCGAACAAGTACAGGAAGGCTATCGTCTCCACTATCTACAACTGTTGAAGCCACTTGATTACTTTCTTCGACTGAGACTTTTGGACGTTGACCTTTATAGGTGATTTGATAGTCTTGACGATCTTCAGCGAAGTCAGGAAGTTCCTTACCATCCACTAAAATCTTTGATTTTGTGCTATCTTTGGCTTTTTCACTTGGAGCCAAGAAAGTCGTTTCAACAAGAGCAATTCCTTTCTTGTCTGCTTTTCGTTCCATGCGCCATCTCAAAGCTTTAGCGTTTACTGCTTTAAATGTTAGGTTGATGTCATCACCAGCCTGGATTTCTTTGTCAGCTTTATAAGGAACCGTCTCCCAGTTCTCTGGTTTGTTGAATGGGTGAGTTGCGTCATAAGCTTGATAGTTAGAATAATAGGTCGGCACTTCAAACTCTGGACCAATATAACGTTCCAATACGAGTTTAGATGGTGCGTCCGTACCACTGTCAGCAAAGAAGCGGAGTTTGGCTTGATCAACAGTACGCTCTACAATCTTACCATTTTCACGGAAAATAACACCTACTGAAACTTCTGGATTAGCTGAAGGTGTTGCTGACCAGTTTGTCCAACGACGACTCTCATCCTGATTACCATCATTGATGTAATCAATTCTATCTTTTGAATTCTTGTCAATATCATTAGTAGCAGAGGCAAATGCACGGTTTCCATTTTCATTGTAGTTAGGGTTATCTGAGAGAGACTCGCCTAGTTTGTCTGTCACTCGTACAGTGAACTCAGCAACAAGATCACTACCAAGGACATGGCCTCGAACGGTAAATTGACCTGCTTTTGTCAGATTTTCTGCTGGAACTTCTTCCCATTCAACTGCCAAGTCTTTTGTTTCGTAGCCGTCTTTACCTGTGAAGTAAACAGGAACCTTAGTTGGTAATTCAAGCGGTTGGCCTACTTGTAGCAAACGAGCTTGTTTGACCGCGGCAACTGGTTTACGAGAGAGCAAGTCTTTATTGCTTGTGAAGTGTAGACGGTATTCTCCTAGGATGTCGCCATTTTCTGCTTTCGCAATAACACGAACTGGCTCACCTTCACGAACGCTCGGAACGACGGTAGCGAGACCATTGTTGCTAACACTTGCTGTTACTGCAGGAACTTTTCCATCTACAGACTCAAGGTAGTAGTCTGTCAAATCAGGGTTGAAGTTTGGCAATTCTTTACCGTCAACTTGGATTCTCGTTTGCCCTTGTTTGGCTGCTGCGACTTGTTTTGCAAAGATTTGTACTTCTGTGATAGACGTTCCTTTCTTGCTATCAAGTCGAACCATACGAATGCGAACCGCATAGGTCTCAACTTTATCAAAGCTGAAATGATTCATTTCTCCAGCTTTTAATTGAGCTGGTGCTTTGAGATTGCTTACCTCTTTCCAGTTTGCAGGATCATTAAAGGCATGGTTTTCCTCACCTACAAAGCTAGGGTTTTTAGGGGCTGTTGGAACGGTCTTACCGACATAATATTCAATCACATAAGACTTCGGTACACCAACTCCGTGGTCTTCGTGGAATCCGACACTTAGATTATCAACTGAACGTTTGCTCAAAATACCTGAATCTCCGAATAGGACACCAACTGAAGCTTCTGGATTAGTACGGTTCCAGTTTGTCCAACGGTTAGCTGGGCGGTCATTAAAGGAAATCAATTTATCGTTGACGTTTGAAACAGGATCAGTTGGATTTGAGTCTGAAGCAAAGGCCAGTGGCAATTCTGAACCTGTCCATTGGTCAGAGATATTTGCTCCCTTCTCAGTTTGAGCAGATACGCGAACATGAAGTTTAGTTGTTAATTGCGTACCTTCTATGCGACCATTAACTGTAAAGACACCTTCCTTGGCGTATTGCTCTAGACGAATCGCATCCCAAGTAACCTTAGCTGATGAAACGTGGCCATTTGAATCGTAGGTACGAACGCTTTCTGGTAATTGTGGTGCTTCAGCGATTGGTGTTGTCACACTGACTTCTTCAACTGAAACGATGCCTTCTACAGATACTTTAGCACGCGCTTCAAGATCCAGACCTTCAACTTTACCTAGAACTTCAAAGGTTTGATAGTGGTCTAGTTTTTCCTTCGGAATAGCTTGCCAAGTGACTTTATGAGTTTTAGGGAAACCTTTGTCATACTCAACCGTTACTGTTGTTGGAAGAATTGGTTCTTGATGCAAGTCTGTCACTACATTTACTGGACGGATAGATTGGGATACTTTTTTCTCAGTATTGGCTTGGATAGTGAGTTCAACTTGGCCTTTAGCTCCCTCATATTCCGCTTTCAGAGTGACTGTTCCTGGCTTATGCAACTCAAGCATTCCCTTACGAACTGCGACTTCCCCTTCACCACTTGTAGAGAAGGTTACTTTATCTGCTGGTAAAACTGCTTGTGTTCCGTCTTGATAGTGTGCAAGGACAGACAATTTCACTGTTTGGTCTTCTTTGAGGCTGTCCGCTTGTTCCACATGTAGGCTCAAATGGTCAATTTTTGGTGCTTCTTCAAGGAATTGAATTGCATAGGTTTGAAGAGGGCCACCATCATTTGGTTGAACAAAGATGCTTGCACGCATGCCGTTTGCTGCACTTGCTTGGACTACAGTAACATCCGCATTTTCAGCACTTGCTACAACTTCTGGCAAGGATGCACCGTAAGCAAGAGTTCGATATTGCATTGGATTTTGGCTAGTAAGACCAGCGACAGACTCGCCACCTACAGTTACATTTGGTGCTACAGGTGCTGCAACATCACCGTCTTCTACTACAAGGGTAGCGTGAATAGTCTCACCACCCAGTTGACCAGTCATTTGAATACGTGATCCTGCAACTGACAGTTTAGCTTTATCTGCTTCCGCAATCTCCCACTTATCAACTTCGTATTCTTGTACGCTTCCATCCGTTACAGCAATAGAAACGTATTTGTCAACAGCGCTCAAGTCTGTTCCTGGAGCAACACGCTTAACAGTTGGAAGCTCATTTGCAATTGCTAGAATTTCGACACGGGCCTCAACTTCGCGTCCGTCTGCCATACCTTTAACAGTCACAACTCCTGCTTGGCTCACATCAACTGAAGACCAAGTTACTGGACGTTTTTCACGACTGCCATCACTGTAGATAAAACCAACTGTCTTCGGCATTTTTGGCTCTTTCTCAATAACAGTACGTACTTTTGGTACCTCTGTTCCTAGAACAGTCTTTTCTTGATCTTCTTTCTTACCTGTAAAGACAGTGACTTGGTCTGATTTCAAGAGATCAGAGTGGGCAGTAAGGGTGAATTTCCCTGCTTGCTCAGTTGATTTGACAATGGCAACACCTTTACCGTTAAAGGCTCTACGGATCCAAGAACCGTCTGGTTGCGCCTTGTAGCGTTCACGGCTGGCTTGTTCCCCGTTGTCTACACCGACTAGTTGACCTTGTCCATGCAATTGGAAACGAACCAGATTATTAGCAGTTGGTACCACATTTCCTTCACTGTCTACGATTTCGTAGTAGATGTAAGTCAAGTCTTTTCCATCTGCTGCGATTGCGTGTTCTTCCTTGATGAGACGAACACCTGCTGGTTGACCTGCAGTGGTAATCTTATCACGTGCAATTTCTTTCCCAGCTTCATCACGAGCTACTGCTTCTAAAGTACCTGGTTGGTAAGCAACCTTCCACTCAAGATAGAGTTCCTTAGCATTGGCACCTTCTTGGTAAGTCCGCCCATCGCTAGTTTGTTTTTTGTTGAACTTCTTAACTCCGAGAGATTGACCGTTCAAGAACAATTCTACGCTAGCAGCGTTAGAGTATGCGCGAACTGGAATCTTGCCTTGTGCATCTTCTACTTTAGAGGCTAATTCTCTATTCTCCCAGTTCCAGTGAGGAAGAAGGTGAACCATTGGTTTCTTCTTGGCAGAAACCCATTGGCTTTGGTAGAGATAAAAGTCATGTTTTGGAATACCGGCTGTATCTACGATACCAAAGTAAGAACTCTTAACTGGTGTATGGTTTTGGTTGTGCCACGGTGTAGGTTCACCAATATAGTCCGTACCGGTCCAGATAAACTGTCCAGCATAGCCAGCGTTGTCACGGTCAAAAGTCCATGAAGCAGTTGCAGTTTTCCCCCAACCAACACGGTCATTTCCATAATCGGACTGTTCGTAATTACGATAAGCTTGGTTGCTATGTACCAATTCTTGGTCAGGACGATAATAGCTACCGCGTGTACGGGTTGCTGAAGATGTTTCTGAACCGTAAATCAACCAGTTTGGATGTTTCGCACGAAGTTTCTTGTAATTGTCTTCTGAATAGTTGAATCCAACCGCATCCAGTTCATCAGCAATTTTCTCATGTCCACCACTACCATCTCCAAAGCGGAACTTATCTGCTCCCATGGTAACATAACGAGTTTTATCAACATCCTTGATAACTTTGACTAGACGTTTTACAGTTGCTAGAGAATGAGGTTTACCATCAGCTTCACCGATTTCATTACCGATAGACCACATGAAGACAGCTGGGTTATTTTTGTCTCTTTCGACCATGGTACGAAGATCGTAGTCAGACCATTTTTCACCTTTTCTTGCTTCTGGGTGAGTGGCATCTTTTTCAAAGAAACGTCCGTAGTCATAAGGTTTCTTGCCATTATACCACGTATCAAAGGCCTCTTCCTGAACCAGCAAACCAAGTTCTGCTGCGATTTGCAAGGTCTGTGGACTTGCAGGGTTATGAGTTGTACGGATGGAGTTAACTCCCATCTCCTTCATTTGTTTGAGACGACGGTATTCTGCTTTATAATTTTCTTCTGCTCCAAGCGCTCCGTGGTCATGGTGCAAGGAAACACCATGGAATTTAATGCGTTCACCATTCAAAGAGAAGCCTTCATTTGGAGTCCAATGATAGTAACGGTAACCAAACAGATCCTTCTTAGCATCCACCAACTGACCATCACGGTATACACGCGTAATCAATTCGTACAAGGCTGGTTTGTCATTTAAAACTGTCCAGAGTTTTGGTTGTTCAACTTCTAAAATAGCATCAAGACTTGTTGATTCATGTGCTTTCAAGGTACGGCTCGCTGTACGAACCAAGCCTGTTACAGCCTGACCACCACGTTCAACGATTTGATACTCTGCCACCAGTTCATGGTCTTTATCGTCTGTATTGACGATTTTGCTGGTCACATGCGTTTCAACCTTGCCATGTTGCTGTTGTTCTAGCTTTGGTGTTAAGATGGTTGTCCCATTCTTCTCAACATGAACTTTATCTGTCATATGCAAGGTCACATCACGGTAGATACCGCTACCTGAATACCAACGGCTACTTGGTTGTTTGTTGACCGCATGGACAGCAATCACATTCTCACGGCCATCTTTGTGGAGGTATTTAGTAATATCGTATGAGAACTGGTTATAACCATTTGGATAATGTCCCACTAACTGGCCATTGACATAGACTTGAGAATCCATGTAGACCCCATCAAAGGTCACACGAACATTCTTCTTGAGATCTTTTTCATCAAGTTTAAAGGTCTTGCGATACCAAGCTTCACCACCATTGAGCTGTCCACCTTCGTTTTGGGCAGGTGATTGATGGTCAAAATCGTTAAAGATACTCCAGTCGTGTGGGAGATCCAATTTTTGCCATGTTGATACGTCTGCATCTGATTTCACAGCTTCTTTAGGATTCGCATTGAGTTTAAAGTGCCAATTTTGATTAAAA
>CAUSQY010000071.1:0-6157 GCA_963533645.1 uncultured Streptococcus sp.
ACGAAGAAGCTCTTGCTTTGACAATGCCTTCAGGTGAAACTCTTGAAGCTGCATATGTATCTGCAACAGCTACAATCGGTGAAAAAATCTCATTCCGTCGTTTTGCTTTGCTTGAAAAAACAGATGCACAACACTTTGGAGCATACCAACACAATGGTGGTCGTATCGGTGTTATCTCTGTTATTGAAGGTGGAGACGAAGCGCTTGCTAAACAAATCTCAATGCACATTGCTGCGATGAAACCAACAGTTCTTTCTTACAAAGAATTGGATGAGCAATTCGTTAAAGATGAGTTGGCACAATTGAATCACGTAATTGACCAAGATAACGAAAGCCGTGCAATGGTTGGTAAACCAGCCCTTCCACACTTGAAGTATGGATCAAAAGCACAATTGACTGATGAAGTGATTGCTCAAGCTGAAGCTGACATCAAAGCTGAGTTGGCTGCAGAAGGAAAACCAGAAAAAATCTGGGACAAAATCATTCCAGGTAAAATGGACCGCTTCATGCTTGACAACACTAAAGTTGACCAAGCATACACACTTCTTGCACAAGTATACATCATGGATGACAGCAAGACAGTTGAAGCTTACCTTGAATCAGTAAATGCTTCAGTAGTTGAGTTCGCTCGCTTTGAAGTTGGTGAAGGTATCGAGAAAGCTGCAAATGACTTTGAAGCAGAAGTAGCAGCTACAATGGCAGCAGCCTTGAATAACTAATAGAAAAGGAAGCGATTTGCTTCCTTTTTCTTTTGGTCTAGAGAGTAGATTCTGTATGAGTAAACAAAAAGCCCTTTAATAAGGGCTAAGTGCATTTAGGAGGCTACACTTCAAATTCATAGAGTGCTGTAGACAAATAACGTTCGCCGTTATCTGGTGCTAAGGCAAGAACTTGCTTACCTGTACCTAATTTCTTGGCAACCTCAATTGCCCCGTAAATCGCTGCAGCTGAAGAAATCCCAACAAGGAAGCCTTCTTTTCCACCAATTTCACGACCAAGTGCAAGAGCATCATCTGATGTTACACGTACAATACCATCATAGGCTTTGGTATCAAGTGTATCAGGAATAAATCCAGCTGAGATACCTTGAATTTTGTGAGGTCCTGGTTTTTCACCAGACAAGATAGCTGACTCGTCTGCCTCAACTGCATAAACTTGAATGTTTGGATTTGCAGCTTTGAGTGCATGAGAAACACCTGAGATCGTTCCACCGGTACCAACACCACCCACAAAAGCATCTAGTCCATCAGAACCGAAAGCAGCCAGTATTTCAGCTCCTGTTGTTCTTTCGTGTACTTCAGGATTAGCTGGATTGTTAAACTGTAGAGGAAGGAAACCATCGCGCTCAGCTGCGATTTCTTGGGCTTTGGCAATCGCACCTTTCATACCTTCGCTACCAGGTGTAAGTACGAGTTCAGCGCCATAGGCTTGGATAATCTTACGTCGTTCCACACTCATCGTTTCTGGCATGACGATAACAACTTTATATCCTTTAGCAGCACCAACCCATGAAAGACCGATTCCAGTATTTCCACTTGTTGCTTCAACAATAGTAGCACCGGGTTTTAGAATGCCATCCTGCTCAGCCTTTTCAATCATGCTAAGGGCAATACGGTCTTTGACTGAAGATCCTGGGTTAAAGGCCTCTAGTTTAACATAGACGTCTGCAGCACCCTCTGGAACGATATTGTTGAGTTTAACAATTGGTGTTTGTCCGATTAGTTCAGTGATATTGTTATAAATAGTCATAGATATACCTCTTTGTATAAGATGATACTAGTATAACGTGCTCTAGGCTATTTGTAAAATATAGAAATCCTATCGAAGCGATAGGATTTTTTTATATCAAAGGTCTAGGGAATTAATTTTCAATCGATTGTGATAAGCAAGTTCTAGTAAATAGGTGTAAAGAGGAAGAATATCCGTTTTCTTAGGAAATTCAAATTTGTGGTAACTAAAATGCTCATTATGTGCTTTTAGAAAGACATTCTCTAAATAAGTGATCGTAATCTCACTATCGTCTATACCTGCTCCTGCAGTTTCCATTTCAACGTTGACAATGTTCATCAAAAAGAGTGACTTAACAGACATCTTGCGACCAGTAGCGCCTTGCTTATCTGTAAAGATGATACGAATATTTGTAAAGATGATTGCGTCACGAATGAGTTTATATCCACTTTGGATTTCTTCATTCTCTAGTAGGTATTGACCATATTCTTTGATAAGAACTTCTTTGTTTTGCTCGCTGAAGTTACCAGCAAGTCCTTGAATAAATTTTCCAAACGCCATGTATTTCTCCTTTATTTACACTAAGTTTACAGGAACTTCAACTTCTCGTAAACCTTGATCTGTTAAAGTAACCTTTCCATTGAAAAACTCTACAAGAGCAGACTTAATATTTTCTTTCTCTTCCTTATCAACATAAATTATGGTATCGATTTGATCTGTAAAGTTTGTATCCAGCTCCATGAGATGATGTTCTTTAAGGAAATTACCATACTCTTGGTATTGAGCGTAAGACATCTGAATGGCAATGCCAGCCTGCTCTTTGATTTCTATAATGCCAATTTCTTTGACAGCCAAGGCTACACTTCCTGAGTAAGCACGAATCAAACCACCAGCGCCTAGCTTAATCCCCCCAAAGTAACGAGTAACTACTACGCAGACATTGGTAAGATTATGATTTTCTAAGACTCCAAGCATAGGGACTCCAGCAGTACCACTAGGTTCGCCATCATCACTCGTACGCTTGATTTCACTGCGTTCCCCAATAATAAAGGCAGAGCAGTTATGGGTGGCTTTGTAGTGTTCTTTTTTGATGGCAGTGATAAAATCACGAGCCTCATCTTCACTATAGACACGCTTGGCATGACAGATAAAGCGCGATTTTTTGATTTCTTCTTGGACCTGTCCATCCTCTTTAATTGTTCTAAATTCCATGATTTAATTGTACTAAAAAATTACCTAAAGCGCTAGATTTTTACGAATAAAGAAGTATGAAAGTAAATCCAAATTACCTCGGTCGCTTGTTTACTGAGAAAGAATTAACAGAAGAAGAACGTCAGATGGCTGAGAAACTTCCAGCAATGAGAAAAGAGAAAGGGAAACTGTTTTGTCAACGTTGTAATAGTTCGATTCTAGAAGAATGGTATTTGCCTATTGGCGCCTACTATTGCAGGGAGTGTTTGCTGATGAAGCGAGTTAGGAGTGATCAAGCTTTATACTATTTTCCGCAGGAGGATTTTCCTAAGCAAGACATCCTCAAATGGCGTGGTCAGTTAACACCTTTTCAAGAAAAAGTGTCAGAGGGACTGCTTCAAGCGGTGGACAAGCAAGAGCCAACCTTGGTTCACGCTGTAACAGGAGCGGGAAAGACAGAGATGATTTATCAAGTTGTGGCTAAAGTGATTGATGAAGGTGGTGCAGTTTGTTTAGCCAGCCCTCGAATTGATGTGTGTTTGGAGCTGTATAAACGATTGCAGAATGACTTTGCTTGTGAGATAGCACTACTTCATGGTGAGTCAGAACCCTATTTTCGAACACCGCTAGTTGTTGCAACGACTCATCAGCTCTTAAAATTTTATCATGCTTTTGATTTGTTGATAGTGGATGAGGTAGATGCCTTTCCTTATGTTGACAACACTATGCTTTACTATGCTGTAAAGAATAGTGTAAAGGAGGATGGATTAAGAATATTCCTTACAGCAACTTCTACAGATGAGTTAGATAGGAAGGTTCGCACAGGAGAATTAAAACGATTAAGCTTGCCAAGACGGTTTCATGGAAATCCTTTGATTATTCCTAAACCTCTCTGGTTATCGGATTTTAATAGCTGTTTAGAGAAAAGTCAGTTGTCATCTAAGTTAAAGACCTATATTGAGAGGCAGAGAAGAACAGGTTATCCACTGCTGATTTTTGCATCAGAGATTAAAAAAGGAGAGAAACTAAAAGAAATCTTGCAGGAGCAGTTCCCGAATGAGAATATCGGTTTTGTATCTTCTGTCACAGAAAATCGATTAGAGCAAGTGCAAGCTTTTCGAGATGGAGAACTGACAATACTGATCAGTACGACAATATTGGAACGTGGGGTTACCTTCCCTTGTGTGGATGTTTTCGTAGTAGAAGCTAATCATCGTCTCTTTACCAAGTCTAGTTTGATTCAGATTGGTGGTCGAGTCGGGCGTAGTATGGACAGACCAACTGGTGAGTTGCTCTTTTTTCATGATGGACTAAATGCTTCCATCAAGAAAGCAATCAAGGAAATCAAGCAGATGAACAAGGAGGCGGGATTATGAATTGTTTACTATGTGGCCAGACTACAAAGGGTGAGTTAGCTTTTAGTAGTCTCTTCCTTTTGAAGGATGACAGCAGCTATCTTTGTTCAGCTTGTGTTTCTAGTTTTGAGAAGATTGGTGAGAATTGTTGCCCAAATTGTATGAAAATAGGCTTGTCAACTCAGTGTCAAGATTGTAAATTTTGGTGTAAAGAAGGAGTTCAGGTTGATCATAAGGCGATTTTTACCTATAATCAAGCTATGAAAGACTTTTTCAGTCAATATAAGTTTGATGGCGATTTTTTGCTTAGAAAAGTGTTTGCTTCCGTTCTTGCTGAGGAGCTGAAAAAGTATAGAGGTTATCAATTTGTTGTCATTCCCCTAAGTCCTGAAAGATTGCTTGAGAGGGGGTTTAACCAAGTCGAGGGTTTGGTTGAAGTAGCAGGCTTTTCTTTTAAAGATATATTAGGAAAAAGAGAAGAGAGTGCTAGTTCTTCTAAAAGCCGTTTGGAAAGGTTGGCTACTGAAATTCCATTTTTTATTAAAGATGGAATCTCACTTCCTAAGAAGATTTTGCTGATTGATGACATCTATACTACAGGGGCAACTGTGAATCGTGTGAAACGACTTTTGGAAGAATCAGGTGCTTTGGATGTTAAAACTTTTTCCCTTGTAAGATGAGGAAAAAATTTGCAAAATGAAAATGAAAGCGTTATAATATAGTTAGAAAAACAAAAATGTTTAGAAAGAAGGTACTTATATGATTAAATATAGTATCCGTGGTGAAAACCTAGAAGTAACAGAAGCAATTCGTGATTATGTAGTTTCTAAACTCGAAAAGATCGAAAAGTATTTTCAACCTGAGCAGGAGTTGGATGCACGTGTGAACTTGAAAGTTTACCGTGAAAAAACAGCAAAGGTTGAAGTAACAATTCCGCTTGGATCTATTACTCTTCGTGCTGAAGATATTTCTCAAGATATGTATGGTTCTATCGATCTTGTAACAGATAAAATTGAACGTCAGATTCGTAAAAATAAAACTAAAATCGAACGTAAGAATAAAAATAAAGTTGCAACAAGTCAACTCTTTACAGATGCTCTAGTTGAAGATGCAAATGTTGTGCAACCAAAAGTCGTTCGTTCAAAACAAATTGATTTGAAGCCAATGGATTTAGAAGAAGCCCTTCTTCAAATGGATTTATTGGGACATGATTTCTTTATCTATGTAGATGTAGAAGATCAAACAACAAATGTTTTGTATCGCCGTGAAGATGGTGAAGTTGGTTTGCTAGAAGTGAAAGAATCATAAAATAGAATTTTCAAAGTGGTTTACACCAGTGTAAACCACTTTTGTATTGCATCATTATAAAAGGTATAAATGGGTACAGTTATGAAAGACGTAGTTATTGTTTCGGCGGTGCGAACACCTTTAGGTTCCTTTGGCGGGAGCTTGAAGAATGTTTCTGCTGTTGATTTGGGAGCTTTGGTAATTAAGAGTGCTTTGGAAAAAGCAAATATTAAACCAGAGCAGGTAGATGAAGTGATTATGGGGAATGTCCTAGGTGCAGGTTTAGGCCAAAACGTGGCTCGCCAAATGAGCATTCATGCGGGACTCCCTGAATTTACACCAGCCTTTACTATTAATAAGGTTTGTGGTTCTGGTTTGAAGGCAGTGCAGTTAGCTGCTCAAGCGATTCAGTGTGGAGATGCAGATATTATCGTAGCTGGTGGTGCAGAAAATATGAGCCAGGCTCCATATGTTTTGCCAAGCTTCCGTTGGGGCGGCCGTATGGGAGATTCGAAAGTGGTAGATACCATGATTAAGGACGGTTTGTCTGATGCCTTTAACGAATACCATATGGGAATTACAGCTGAGAATGTGGC
>CAUSQY010000072.1:0-6144 GCA_963533645.1 uncultured Streptococcus sp.
TCCAAAATGTCATGGGACCAAAGGTTCAGCTCATCGATAGTGGGGCAGAGTGTGTACGGGATATCTCGGTTTTGCTGAACTATTTTGAAATCAATCGTAGCCGAGATGCGGGACCTCTTCAACATCGTTTTTACACAACAGCCAATAGCCAAAGTTTTGCCCAGATTGGAGCAGAATGGCTGGAAAAAGAGATTCATGTGGAGCATGTAACTTTATGACAAATAAAATTTATGAATACAAGGATGACCAGGACTGGTATGTCGGTGTCTGGGATGTCTATGGAGGCATCTATAGCCTTATCAAAGATTCTCTCGAGCTTGATTTTATGGATTTAGCGCGGATTTTTCGTGACGAGGAAAATGGCTTTCCGATTACGATAACGGTGATGCGCTGGTCTTCTAACTTCCGTCTGCTCTCCTTTATCGTTGAGATTTTAAATGCTGAAGCAGGCCGCAATCTAGAAGTCATCCAACGTCAGGGTGCCCTGCTCTTGATTGAAAATGGACAGCTTTTGCATGTCGAATTGCCTAAAGAAGGAGTTGAAGTGGAAACCTTCTTTGAAACTAGCAAGGTCAGAGAAACTCTGCTCATTGCGACTCGTAACGAAGGAAAGACCAAGGAATTCCGAGCTATCTTTGACAAGTTAGGCTACGATGTGGAAAATCTCAATGACTATCCAGATTTGCCTGAAGTAGCTGAAACAGGTATGACCTTTGAAGAAAATGCCCGCCTCAAGGCAGAAACCATTTCCCAATTAACAGGCAAGATGGTGCTAGCAGATGACTCAGGTCTCAAAGTCGATGTCCTCGGCGGTTTGCCAGGAGTCTGGTCAGCCCGTTTTGCAGGTGTGGGAGCAACCGACCGTGAAAACAATGTCAAACTCTTGCACGAATTGGCCATGGTCTTTGAACTCAAGGACCGTTCGGCTCAATTCCATACAACCCTAGTCGTAGCCAGTCCAAACAAGGAAAGTTTAGTTGTTGAGGCTGACTGGCCAGGTTATATCAACTTTGAACCCAAGGGGGAGAATGGTTTTGGTTATGATCCCCTCTTCCTTGTGGGAGAGACAGGCAAGTCAGCAGCTGAATTAACCCTTGAAGAAAAAAATAGCCAATCCCACCGTGCCTTAGCCGTTAAGAAACTTTTGGAGGTATTTCCATCATGGCAAAGCAAACCATCATTGTAATGAGTGACTCTCATGGAGATAGCTTGATTGTCGAAGAAATTCGTGACCGCTATCTGGGTAAAGTTGATGCCATTTTTCACGATGGTGACTCTGAACTCCGTCCAGACTCTCCGCTCTGGGAAGGCATCCATGTCGTCAAAGGAAATATGGACTTTTATGCTGGCTACCCAGAACGTTTGGTAACTCAACTTGGTCCGACCAAGATCATCCAGACGCATGGACACTTGTTTGATATCAATTTCAACTTTCAAAAGTTGGACTACTGGGCTCAGGAAGAAGATGCAGATATCTGTCTCTATGGTCACTTGCATGTGCCAAATGCTTGGATGGAAGGCAAAACACTCTTTTTAAATCCAGGCTCCATTAGCCAACCACGAGGAACCATCAGGGAATGTCTCTATGCCCGTGTGGAGATTGATGACAGCTATTTCAAAGTAGACTTTTTGACACGTGATCATGAGGTTTATCCAGGCTTGTCCAAGGAGTTTGCTCGATGATTGCCAAGGAATTTGAAGCATTTTTACTGGAGCAGGAAGAAACTTTTCTTACCCCAGCTGAGAATCTAGCAGCTTTGATTGATACCCACAATGCTGATCATGCGATTTTAGTGTTGAGCCAAATCACTTATACCCGTATCCCTGTTGTGACCTTTGACAAACGCTTTGTTGGAACCATTGGTCTGAGAGATATTTTGGCTTATCAAATGGAGCAAGGTTTGACGGATGAGCAGATGGCAAAGACAGACATCGTCAATATGACTAAGACAGATGTGGCAGTTGTCGCTCCAGACTATAACATCACAGAGGTCCTCCATAAACTGGTGGATGAACCCTTCTTGCCAGTGGTAGATGATGAAGGGATTTTTCAAGGAATCATCACGCGTAAGTCCATCCTCAAGGCCGTCAATGCCCTCTTGCATGACTTTAGTAAGGAATATGAGATTCGATGCAAATGAGAGACAGGATTTCAGCCTTTTTAGAGGAAAAGCAGGGCTTGTCTGCCAATTCCAAGCAGTCCTATAAGTATGATCTGGAGCAATTTTTAGACATTGTAGGCGAGCGGATTTCTGAGACCAGTCTCAAGATTTACCAAGCCCAGCTAGCCAATCTAAAAATCAGCGCCCAGAAGCGAAAACTTTCGGCCTGTAACCAATTTCTCTACTTTCTCTATCGAAAAGGAGAAGTGGACAGCTTTTATCGTTTGGAATTAGCCAAACAAGCTGAAAAGAAGACTGAAAAGCCAGAGATTCTAAACTTAGACTCTTTTTGGCAGGAAAGTGATTATCCAGAGGGTCGCTTGCTGGCGCTTCTTATCTTGGAAATAGGGCTTTTGCCAAGTGAGATTTTAGCCCTTAAGGTTGCAGATATCAATCTGGATTTTCAGGTGTTGCGAATCAGCAAGGCTTCCCAACAGAGGATTGTCACCATACCCACGACCTTGATTCCAGAGCTAGAACCCTTGATGGGGCAGACCTATCTCTTTGAAAGGGGAGGGAAAGCCTATTCTCGTCAGTGGGCCTTTCGTCAGCTAGAATCCTTTGTCAAGGAGAAAGGTTTTCCAGCCTTATCAGCCCAAGCCTTGCGGGAACAGTTTATTCTAAGACAAATAGAAAACAAGGTCGATTTGTACGAAATTGCAAAAAAATTAGGATTAAAAACAGTCCTGACCTTAGAAAAATATAGATAATGGATATTAAATTAAAAGATTTTGAAGGGCCTCTGGACTTGCTTTTGCACCTGGTTTCTAAGTACCAGATGGATATCTACGATGTGCCCATTACGGAAGTCATCGAACAGTATCTAGCCTATGTCTCAACTCTGCAGGCCATGCGTCTGGAAGTGACGGGCGAGTACATGGTTATGGCCAGTCAGCTCATGCTGATCAAGAGCCGCAAGCTCTTACCAAAGGTAGCAGAAGTGACAGATTTGGAGGATGACCTGGAGCAGGATCTTCTCTCCCAAATCGAAGAATACCGCAAGTTCAAGCTCTTGGGTGAGCACTTGGAGGCTAAGCACCAAGATCGGGCCCAGTACTATTCCAAAGCGCCGACAGAGTTGATTTACGAAGATGCGGAGCTTGTGCATGACAAGACGACCATTGACCTCTTTTTGGCTTTTTCAAATATCCTAGCCAAGAAAAAAGAGGAGTTTGCACAGAATCACACGACTATCTTGCGGGATGAGTATAAGATTGAGGACATGATGGTTATCGTGAAAGAGTCCTTGACTGGACGAGATCAATTGCGCTTGCAGGATTTGTTTAAGGAAGCCCAGAATGTCCAAGAGGTCATCACCCTCTTTTTGGCAACCCTAGAGTTAATCAAAACCCAGGAGCTGATCCTCGTGCAAGAGGAGAGTTTCGGAGATATCTATCTCATGGAAAAGAAGGAAGAAAGTCAAGAGGCACAAAGCTAGACTTGATAGAGAGGAAAGATGAGTACTTTAGCAGAAATAGAAGCGCTCTTGTTTGTGGCAGGTGAAGATGGGATTCGGGTTCGTCAGTTGGCTGAACTCCTCTCACTTCCACCGACAGGCATCCAACAGAGTTTAGAAAAATTAGCCCAGAAGTATGAAAAAGACCAAGAGTCGAGCTTGTCTCTGATCGAGACAGGTGGTGCATACAGATTGGTCACTAAACCTCAATTTGCAGCGATTTTGAAGGAATACTCCAAGGCGCCTATCAACCAGAGTTTGTCTCGGGCTGCTCTTGAGACCTTGTCCATCATTGCTTACAAGCAACCGATTACCCGAATTGAGATTGATGCTATTCGTGGGGTCAATTCTAGTGGAGCTCTAGCTAAGCTACAAGCTTTTGAATTGATAAGAGAAGATGGGAAAAAAGAAGTGTTGGGCCGCCCCAATCTCTATGTGACTACGGATTATTTCCTAGATTACATGGGGATTAACCATTTGGAAGAACTGCCAGTGATTGATGAGCTTGAGATTCAAGCCCAAGAAAGCCAATTATTTGGTGAAAGGATAGAAGAAGATGAGAATCAATAAGTATATTGCCCACGCAGGTGTGGCCAGTAGGAGAAAAGCAGAAGAGTTGATCAAGCAAGGCTTGGTGACGGTTAACGGCCAAGTGGTACGTGAACTAGCAACCACTATCAAGTCAGGCGACAAGGTCGAAGTTGAAGGTCAACCTATCTACAACGAAGAAAAGGTCTACTATCTGCTTAACAAACCACGTGGTGTGATTTCCAGTGTGACAGATGACAAGGGTCGTAAGACTGTTGTGGACCTCTTGCCCAATGTAAAAGAACGCATTTACCCAGTTGGACGTTTGGACTGGGATACATCAGGTGTCTTGATTTTGACCAATGATGGGGACTTTACAGACGAGATGATTCACCCCCGTAATGAGATTGACAAGGTCTATATCGCGCGTGTTAAAGGTGTGGCCAATAAGGATAATCTCCGCCCCTTGACCCGTGGACTCGAGATTGATGGCAAGAAAACCAAGCCGGCTGTCTATGAAATTCTCAAAGTGGATCCAGTCAAAAACCGCTCTGTGGTACAGTTGACTATCCATGAAGGGCGTAACCATCAGGTTAAAAAGATGTTTGAAGCTGTCGGTCTCCAAGTGGACAAGTTGTCACGGACCCGTTTTGGACATCTAGACTTGACAGGACTCCGTCCAGGAGAATCCCGTCGTCTTAATAAAAAAGAAATCAGCCAACTACACACCATGGCTGTAACCAAGAAATAATGAAACGAATCTTAATAGCGCCAGTACGCTTTTACCAACGTTTTATATCACCAGCTTTTCCACCTTCTTGTCGCTTTGAGCCGACTTGTTCCAGCTACATGATTCAGGCTATTGAAAAACATGGCTTCAAGGGTGTTCTGATGGGCTTGGCTCGGATTTTGCGTTGTCATCCTTGGTCGAAAATAGGTAAGGACCCCGTCCCAGACCACTTTTGCCTCAGACGAAATCAAGAAAAAAAATAACCCAACATCACCTGATGTTGGGTTTTCTTGTTTATTTCAAAGCTTTTTGAGCATCTTCAATCATGAGTTTAGTTGATTCAAGACCGCCACCACTTAGATACCAGAGGTCTGGTGTTAGTTGGATGATTTTACCATTTTTAGCGGCAGGGGTTTCAGCGATGAGGGCATTTTCTAGGACGCCGTCGTTGCTTGAGTTGTCCCCACCGATGGCAAGGGTACGGTTGATGACAAAGAGGATGTCAGGATTGATTTCTTTGACACTTTCAAAGCTGACTTCTTGTCCGTGGCGAGAGTCTTCAAATTGAGTATCAGTTGGCTTGAATTTCAAGGTTTGGTACAAGAAAGAGAAACGAGATTGGGCACCAAAGGCAGCCATTTTTCCTTCATTGAGGAGGATAGCAAGGGCTTTTTTGTCAGAGCTTTCATTTTTAGTAGCGACTTCTTGGATGCTCTTGTCTAGCTTGGCCAATTCTTCCTTGGCTTTCTGTGTACCAGTTTCACCAAAGGCGCTTGCTAGGGATTCGATATTAGCCTTGGTTGAAGTCCAGTAGTCATCTTTGCCTGCTTGGAAGAGAACAGTCGGAGCGATTTCGTTGAACTTGTCTACGAATTTTTGGGTACGTGGTGAAGCGATAATTAGGTCTGGTTCAAGAGCAGCAATGGCTTCTAGGTCTGGCTCAACCATGGAACCCACATTGTTGACATTTCCTGCAAGATCTTTTAGGTAAGTCGGAACAGTTTTTGTAGGCATTCCAACGATATTCTTTTCAAAACCTAAAGCGCGAATGGTATCCGCAGCACCGAGGTCGAAGACAACGATTTTTTCAGGAACCTTTGAAAGTTTGACCTCGTCTAGTGAACTTTTAATGGTTATCTCTGTTGGAGCAGAGCTACTTGTATCTGTCTGGTTAGTGCTTGAGTTTGTATTTGTACTACATGCACCAAGTAGAAGCAAGAAGCTGGCCGCTAGGGCAGTGAGATAAAGTTTAAGGGATGTTTTCATGA
>CAUSQY010000073.1:0-6118 GCA_963533645.1 uncultured Streptococcus sp.
AGTAGTCCAGACCACGCACCATATTGGTATCGATGATGTAGTCTACTCCAAGATTCTCCAACATCTGACGCACAGCATCAAAATGAGCTTGGCTTTCTTCATCAAGGAAGTCCAAGATAGACGGCGCATTCTCCACTGCCACCTTGTCTTCTTTTTCCTTAGAGTCCAAGACACGAAGAGGATTTTCCTCCAAACGACGTTGGCTATCCTTAGACAAGGTCTCCTTAAGCGGTGTCAAATAGTCAATCAAGGCTTGGCGGTAGGCCGCACGGCTCTCAGGATTTCCAAGAGTGTTGAGGTGCAATTTGACACCTTGGATGCCGATTTCTTTCAAGAAATGGGCTGCCATAGCGATGGTTTCCACATCGGTAGCTGGATTGCTAGAACCAAAACACTCAACACCAATCTGGTGGAACTGGCGCAAACGTCCTGCTTGCGGACGCTCATAACGGAACATTGGACCCATGTAATAGAACTTACTTGGCTTTTGCACTTCTGGGGCGAAAAGTTTATTTTCTACATAGGAACGGACAACGGGCGCAGTTCCTTCTGGACGAAGAGTGATATGGCGGTCACCCTTATCATAGAAATCGTACATTTCCTTGGTTACGATATCCGTTGTATCTCCGACAGAGCGACTGATGACCTCGTAATGCTCAAAAATAGGCGTACGCACTTCTGCATAGTTATAGCGCTTGAAAATTTCACGGGCAAAGCCCTCAACGTACTGCCACTTGGCAGATTCAGCAGGTAAAATATCCTGCGTTCCTTTTGGTTTTTGTAATTTCATAGGGAATCCTCTTTAAACTTAATAGTCTTATTTTACCATAAATAGAGGGATTAAAACAGTGAGAAAAAAATTAGGATTTAGATATCATTTTTGAGATTAATAACTGTCAAAAGAATAGCTAGCAAGGAAAGACCAACAAATAGCATCCAAGTCAACTGTATATTCCATACAGCTATAAGTGAAAAACAAGCTGTTCCCACAGGTATGGATAAGGTGAACAATAAACCTAAAAAATTACTGGTACGAGCTAGAACCTCTGGAGCTAGATTTTTCATGAGCATGGCACTAATCTTTGGTTGAACTTTACCAGACACATACAGAGTTAAAAAGAGAAATAGCAAACCAAGCACGACTTGATTGAATACGTTAGCCAGACCAATTAGAGTGAGCCCTACGGTAGCCCACATCATCAATCTAGGCAAGGACTGCTTCCCAAAATAATCATTGCCCGTAAGGCTACTGATGATGATTGCTAACAAAGCACAGAATTGACTGATAAATAATGCCTCTGTGTAAGAAAAGTCCAAAAGAGAATGGCTCAAAAAGAAGATATTATAAATTCCACCCAAAGCGCCACCCAAGGCATTGATAAGCAAGACAGCAAAGAGCATAAAACCAAAGTTTTTCTGTCCACTTTTAAGAAAAACAAGGCGTAAATTTCGATAAATCGTTAGAAATTGGTCTTTGATAGGAAGCTTCTCATTTTTTAGTGATTCACCATCAGCAGATGACATTGACAGACTCAATTTGCTTTTTCCTAAAAAGAGAATAGAGGCTGATACGAGGAAAAAGCAGGCATTGATTCCCGCAACGAGGGAAAAATTATTGACCGATAGCCCTAAAAGCCAGACTCCGAAAGCTTGACCACCAATAGCTGAAATATAGGTGATGAACTGGGAAAAAGAATAAGCTTCCATCAGATCTTGTTCAGCTACTTTTTCCTTGATGAGAGGCATGCGCAAACCACCAGCAAAATCACTGATTACATCGCTAATGACATTGATCAAACACAGACTAGAAAAAGCAAAGAGACTAGCTTGCTGAACAACTAAAGCTGCTAGAAAAAATAAAACTGCCTGAAACAAACCGCTATAGACCATCCATTTGACCTTGTCCCTCGTGTAATCTGCCCGAATCCCTACAAAAACTGTAAAGAGAGTCGGAAGAATCATGACAATATTCGCCATAGCAACAGCAAAGGAGGCTTGTGGCAAGGTCGACGCATAAACGATAAATACCAGGTTAAAAATTGAAGCACCAAAAGCATTGAAGAATCGTGACAAAGTCAGGAGTCGATAAGCTTGATTTCTAAACAATAGTTTCATAGGTAATCTCCCTTCTTGTTCGAAGTTTTATGTGAAGTATGACTATAGTATAGCACTTAGAAATTTTAGAGGAAAAACTTTTGAATATATGCAACAAATAAAATGAGCAAAAAGAAACAATAGAATTTCTCCAGTGACACGAGAGAGCCCAACAGTTCTATCGCTTAAAATTTCAAATTATTTTCTTAGTTTGCAGATATTCAACAATCGGTCGTTTTTCTATAGTATTCGGCAGATTTATTACAGCCAAGCATCTCAAAAATACGGACAGCATCTTCCATCTTTTTCTGGCCTTCCTTGACTCTGCCTTGCTTGCTATCAAGGAGACCTTCCGCCCACAAATAGACAATTCGGAAATAGGTTTCATTTTCCTTGTAGAAATGCTCTTCTATGACACCTTTAAAATAATAGGCATTGGTAAATTCTTCACACTCAATGCTGGCTAAAAAACCATTCAATAACATGGTGTGAAAAAGGTTGCGATTACCAGACATTTCCATTAGAAAATCAGATTTGCGAACCATTTCTCGTACATATCTAGTAAAAAGAGGAACAGATAAGAGTGGGGAACTAACTGAGAACAAATTGAGTTCATAGATTCCCCAAATCTCGGTAGAAAACAGGTAATCATGAAGGACTTCCCCTTCCTCTATTGTTAACTCTACCGTTTCATCCATGCTCTTCATATAAGACTTAATCATAATGGCATTTAGAATATATTTCTGTTTGTTTTGAGAATTGGCATACTTTTGATACTCCTTGCGATACAAGTCCTCGAGAGGTACTATGTTCTTTGGATCCAAGATATCTGTGATTTCTTTTCTCAACTCAGAATCTTTATCATACTGAAAACCTCTCGCCAGAAAGAGGATTTCCTCTACACTCGCAGATATATTTTCTAGGGCAAACAGAAACTTTCCCACCGAAAGTTCACTCTGACCTGTTTCAAATCGGGACAACATGGACGGCGAAAATTGTCCCCCAGTTGCTTGTCTCAGCGAGATATTTCTTGACTCTCGTAATTGTCTAAAGACTTTTCCAATCTGCTCCATAGGCTTCCCCTTGATTCCGTATTTTCTTCATTTTATCATATTTTTCAGAAAATTCATCAAAAACTTGCCAAATTGTCAGAATTATGAGAAAATAGAGGATATTTATCACGTGGAGGGACTGTTATGAGAGACGATATCAAAATCAATGACCGCGCTTTGGCCTTGCAAGACCAAATTATCGAAAAACTAGAGAAGGTTTTTGATACAGATGTGGAATTGGATGTTTACAATCTAGGATTGATTTATGAAATCAATCTGGACGAAACGGGTCTCTGCAAGATTGTCATGACCTTCACTGATACTGCCTGCGATTGCGCCGAAAGCTTGCCTATCGAAATTGTGGCAGGTCTGAAACAAATCGAGGGTATCGAGGACGTCAAAGTTGAAGTCACCTGGTCACCCGCTTGGAAGATTACACGAATCAGTCGCTACGGCCGTATTGCCCTTGGACTGCCACCTCGTTAAGCAGGCAAATCTCTTTTGAAGAAGATGAAAAAAGCAAGCCAAAATGGCTTGCTTTTTGATACTCAATGAAAATCAAAGAGCAAACTAGGAAACTAGCCGCAGGCTGTACTTGGGTACGGCAAGGCGACGTTGACGTGGTTTGAAGAGATTTTCGAAGAGTATGAGTTTATTTTTTACCTGACTTGTCCATATTCCAGAAGTCTGTCACGGCTCCGCGTGAAGCAGATGATACGATATGGGCGTATTTACCGAGGACACCACGGCTGTAAAGTGGTGGCAAGGTTGTTTCTGCCTTGCGTTTTTCAAGTTCTTCTTCGGATACGGCCATAGAAATTTCTTTGGTATCTTGGTCAACCGTAACGATATCACCTGTACGAAGGTAAGCAATCGGTCCACCATCCTGAGCTTCAGGGGCGATATGTCCAACAACCAGACCATAAGTACCACCTGAGAAACGGCCATCCGTCAAGAGGGCAACCTTGTCTCCTTGACCTTTACCAACGATCATGGATGAAAGTGACAGCATCTCAGGCATACCAGGACCACCCTTAGGTCCAACGAAACGAACAACGACTACATCGCCATCAACGATTTCATCTGTCAGAACTGCCTGAATCGCATCTTCTTCTGAGTCAAAGACCTTAGCTGGTCCAACGTGACGACGAACTTTAACACCTGATACTTTAGCAACCGCGCCATCAGGGGCAAGGTTCCCGTTCAAGATGATAAGCGGACCGTCTGCACGTTTTGGATTTTCAAGTGGCATAATGACTTTTTGACCTGGTGTAAGATCTGCAAAGTCGGCCAAGTTTTCAGCAACTGACTTACCAGTACATGTGATACGGTCTCCGTGGAGGAAACCATTCGCCAACAAGTACTTCATAACCGCAGGCACACCACCGACTTCATAGAGGTCTTGGAAGACATACTGACCAGAAGGTTTCAAGTCGGCCAAGTGAGGCACACGTTCTTGGATCGTATTGAAGTCCTCAAGTGACAAGTCAACATTGGCAGCATGGGCAATGGCAAGCAAGTGAAGAGTGGCATTTGTAGAACCACCGAGAGCCATAGTTACAGTGATAGCATCTTCAAAGGCTTCACGAGTCAAGATATCTGATGGTTTGAGACCAAGTTCCAGCATCTTAACAACAGCACGTCCTGCTGCTTCGATGTCTTCTTTCTTGTCAGCTGATTCAGCTGGATGAGATGAAGATCCTGGCAAACTCATACCGAGAACTTCGATAGCAGTCGCCATGGTATTAGCTGTATACATACCACCACAGCCACCAGGGCCAGGGCAGGCATTACATTCAAGACGCTTCACGTCCTCAGCCGTCATATCACCGTGGTTCCATTTTCCAATACCTTCAAAGACAGAAACCAAGTCAATGTCTTTGCCATCAAGATTTCCCGGTGCAATGGTTCCACCATAGGCGAAAATAGCTGGGATATCCATATTAGCAATAGCAATCATAGAACCAGGCATGTTCTTGTCACAGCCACCGATGGCGACAAAGGCATCCACATTGTGCCCACCCATTGCCGCCTCGATGGAGTCCGCGATAATGTCACGAGATGTTAGAGAGAAACGCATCCCAGGAGTTCCCATCGCAATCCCGTCTGCTACGGTAATGGTACCAAACTGTACCGGCCAAGCACCTGCGGATTTGACACCTTCTTTAGCCAATTTCCCAAAATCATGCAAGTGAATGTTACATGGTGTATTTTCCGCCCAAGTCGAAATCACTCCCACAATCGGTGTTTCAAAGTCCTTATCTGTCATACCAGTCGCACGAAGCATGGCACGGTTTGGTGATTTTACCATACTGTCATAAATGCTACTGCGGTGACGTTTATCTAATTCAGTCATTTGTTCCCTCCCATTTCAGTTTTTACTATTATAGCACATTTTAAAGGCAATGAACAGAAGAAAATTCTTGAATTTTCAGAAAATTTCGATTAATTTAGTTGATGACCTTCTAATTTTTTCATCTTTTTTTGTCAAGTAACTTTACTTTACAAAAAAAATGTGTTATCCTAGTATGGTTGATGAAAATCAGTAGATTGAATCGAATATAAATACCTAAAGGAGAAATCAAAATGGCAGTACCTGCACGTCGCACTTCAAAAGCGAAGAAAAACAAACGTCGTACACACTACAAAGTAACAGCTCCATCTGTAAACTTTGACGAAACTACTGGAGATTACTCACGTTCTCACCGTGTATCACTTAAAGGATACTACAAAGGACGTAAAATCGCTAAAGCTGCATCAGCTGAATAATAGAAGGGAGATACCATGCGCGTAAATATTACACTTGAACACAAAGAATCTGGTGAACGCTTGTACCTTACTTCTAAAAACAAACGTAACACTCCAGACCGTCTTCAATTGAAGAAATACTCACCAAAACTTCGCAAACACGTTGTGTTTACAGAAGTGAAATAAGAGTTAAATTAGTGAAAATAGCGTTAAATCAACGTTTT
>CAUSQY010000074.1:0-6086 GCA_963533645.1 uncultured Streptococcus sp.
CCTGTCTTGTGGCTACCAGCCATGGGATGAGCCCCGACAAAGCGAACAGGCTTGCCAGCCAAGTATTCCTCAGCAACTTCCACAATGGCTGACTTGGTTGAGCCCGCGTCCGAGACAATAACGCCTTCTTTCAAGTTCAAACCTGCCAACTCCTGAATAAAAGCAATGGTCTGCTTGATTGGCAAGGTCAGAATGATGACATCTGCCAGAGGAGCAAAACTGGCAAAATCATCCGTTGCTCGGTCAATTATCCCCCGCTCCAAGGCAATGTCTCTCGAAGCCTGACTGCGATTGTAACCTAGAATTTCGTAATCGGGATGATCGCGCTTGATACCAAGCGCCATCGAGGCACCAATCAAACCGAGACCTGCGATATAGATGGTTTTTGCCATAGAGACTCCTTAATAGTTCTTTGTATACTCACGGTGTTTGGCTATCGCTTCTTTTAATTCCTCTAGGTTGTCCGATGAAAATTTTTCAAGAATTTCCTGCGCCAGAACTGTTGCCACAACAGCCTCCATGACAACACCTGCTGCTGGAAGAGCCGTCGGATCACTTCTCTCCACGGTTGCCTTGTAAGGTTCGTGAGTCTCGATGTCCACACTCATCAATGGTTTATAGAGAGTGGGAATGGGTTTCATGACACCTCGAACAACGATGGGTTGCCCATTGGTCATACCACCTTCGAATCCACCCAGATTATTGGTACGACGAGTATATCCGTCTTCTTTAGACCAGAGAATTTCATCCATAACTTGGCTGCCTTTTCGGTTACCAGCTTCAAATCCAAGACCAAATTCCACCCCTTTAAAAGCGTTGATAGAAACAACTGCTTGGGCCAATCGCGCATCCAATTTTCTGTCCCATTGAACATAAGATCCAAGGCCAACTGGAACACCTCCGACGACTGTCTCCACAACACCACCGATGGTATCACCGTCACGTTTGATTTGGTCAATATAATCCTTGATTTCTTGTTCTCGTTCTTGGTTGACAATAGAAACTTCAGACTGGGCAGCTCGTTCCTTAATCTCAGCGACTGTTAGATCTTCAGGAACATCGATTTCCTTACCACCAAAGACCACAACGTGGTTGGCAATCTCCATATCTAGCTCAGCCAAAAGTCGTTTGGCTACTGCCCCAACTGCCACTCGCATGGTGGTTTCACGAGCAGATGACCGCTCCAAGGAATTTCGCAAATCGTCAAAACGGTACTTGATGCCCCCAACCAAATCAGCATGACCTGGGCGAGGATGAGTGATTTTTCGTTTGCTTTTAAGGCGGTCTTCAATGTCCTCTGCAGACATGATATCCAGCCATTTTTGGTGGTCCTTATTGATGACATCCATGGTAATAGGAGCCCCTGTCGTCTTCCCGTGGCGAACGCCAGAAGTAAAGACAACCTGATCACTCTCAATCTTCATACGACCACCACGACCGTAGCCACCCTGACGGCGTTTAAGGTCCCCATTAATATCCTCAGCTGTCAAAGGAAGTCCAGCTGGAATTCCCTCGATAATTGCCGTCAGACGCGGACCGTGTGATTCTCCTGCAGTTAAATATCTCATACGTTCTCCTTATTTTACCAAGTAGTCTTTCATCTCTTCCAGAGAAACTGGGTGAATGGTCGCTGAACCAAGCTCTGGTACCAAGACCAATTTCAAGGTATTGCCACGCGCTTTCTTATCATGAGTCAAAGCCTGATAAAGCTTGTCAACATCCCAGTTTTCATAGTCAACAGGCAAGCCAAATTTCTGGCACATCTCTCTAATGGACTGGGTTATTCCTTCTGGCATGAAACCTTTTCCCTCAGCAACCTTGGAAATCTGTACCATTCCCATAGCCACAGCTTCTCCATGCATGACTTTCCCATAACCGGCAGTTGCTTCAATGGCATGACCAATAGTGTGCCCAAAGTTGAGGTAAAGCCGAACACCGTTATCCAACTCATCTTCGACCACCATCTTGCGCTTAACCTGACAAGAATGTTCAATCAAAGTCTCTGCATGTTTCAGAATGCTCTCTACAGAACCGTCCATTTCCATCAGGAGATTCCAGAGTTCTACATCCTCAATCAAGCCATACTTGATGACCTCGCCCATCCCCTCAATCAGCTCTCTTTTTCCAAGCGTTTCTAGGACAAGCGGATCAATCAGAACCCCATCTGGTTGGGCAAAAGTTCCCACCATATTTTTAGCAAATGGAGTGTTAACGCCTGTCTTACCACCGATAGAAGAATCAACCTGGGCTGTCAAACTAGTCGGAATCTGAACAAAGTGAATGCCTCGCATATAGGTTGAGGCCACAAAGCCAGCTAGATCTCCAACGACACCACCACCAAGAGCCACAATCCCATCGCTACGAGTCAAACCCTGCTTGACTAAAAATTCATAGACTTTCTGAACAGTCGTTAAATTTTTTCGTTCTTCGCCTTCTAAAAAGTCAAAAACAGCTACCTGAAAACCAGCATCTTCTAGGCTGAGTTTAACCTTCTCTGCATAGAGAGAAGCTACATGGTTGTCGGTTACTATAACCACTTTTTGAGGTTGCCAGAGTTCTCGCAACCACTGACCAGCCTGAGCTAGACAACCTTTTTCAATCTGAATATCATAAGGATGATGCGGAATATCGATTCTGATTTTCATAGTAGGGTCTCCTTTTTTATTGGTATTTTTCTGTTAAGGACTGCCAAATCTCGTCTGTCGGCATTTCTTTACCTGTCCAAAGTTGAAAAGCTTCTGCAGCTTGATAGAGCAACATTCCAAGGCCATTGATGGCTGGATTACCCTGACTTTTGGCCCATTTCAAAAATGGTGTTTCAAAGGGTTGGTAAATGATATCTGCCACCAAGAGAGCCTCTGGCAAATTGATGCTTTCTGGAACTGGGGACGACTGACCATCCATCCCCACACTAGTCGCATTGACGAGCAGGTCCGACTTGGCAATCTTTTCTTGCAGTTCAGAAAGATCTTCTAAAGCATACAAGTCCACTTTAAAACCTGTTTGCTCCTGCAACTTGTCTAGGTAAGGTCTTGTTTTTTCCATAGAAGCTGAACGCACAAAGATAGAAATCTGACTGACGCCATCCAAAATAGCCTGTGCCAAAATGGATTTGGCCGCACCACCTGCCCCCAGAATGGTCATTTTCTTATCCGAGATTGTAAAAGAAGGCAAGCTCTTAAAGAATCCCTTGCCATCTGTATTATATCCAATTAACGTTCCGTCTTGATTAACAACTGTATTGACTGCCCCAATCAAACGAGCCTCATCACTCAACTCATCCAGATAAGGAATCACTTGTTCCTTGTAAGGCATAGACAGGTTGATTCCAAACATCTGGTAACGGCGAATATTGGCGACTGTTTCTGCCAAGTCACCCGCTTCAATCTCCCAAGCTACATAGACACCATTGGTAGCTGTCGCCTCAAAGGCTCTATTGTGGATGAAGGGTGAAATAGAGTGTTTGATGGGATTGGCAACAACAGCAGCTAAACGTGTATAGCCATCAAGCTTCATCCAAAATCTCCCTGATTTTCTTCATGTTTGATAGCGAAATCTGACCTGGGGCACTCGCTTCATCCAGACTAGCAAATGACCAACTTGAACCCGTCACATCTGAAGTGATACGGGATACCTTGCCCATTTTCCCCATGGAAATGGTCACGTACTCTTGTTCTGGATTGAGTGTTTTAAATCCTCGTGTGTAGTTCATCAGGTCTAAAACATCCTGCTCTGTATGGGCCATAACTGATACCTTGACCACTTTGGGAGAGAGACTGGTCAACTCAGACAAAATTTCCATCATGTTTTCAGGTGTCTCCTGGAAATTATGGTAACTCAAAACGAGATTTGGAAAATCCAACATTTCCTCAAAAACGTCCTTGTAGCTGAAATACTCGAAATCTACATAATCCGGCTGATAGAGCTGAGTAACTTCCTTGATGATTTGAACATACTCTTCAGAGGAAAGTTCGATTTCTCCTCCCTCAGCGCGAGTACGAAGGGTAAAGACAAGTTCGCGTCCTGCAAATTTCTCAAAGATAGCAGGTGCTACCTGTAAAATAGCGTCCTTTGTAAGAAAGTCCGCACGCCACTCAATGATATCGGCATCTTCATACCTAGTGGCATCCAGTTCTTGCGCTTCTTCTAAACTTCTTGGCATTACTGAAACGATTAATTTCATCTACTAACCTTCATACTAATCACCTTGAGGTAATTACTGCTTTCATCTTTTTTATTATAGGCAAAGTCAGCTGGAAGACTATATTGGTTTAAAATCTGATATTTTCTTCCTGCAAAACCTTTATCAATTTGTTCTGTAAATTTCTGGCGGGAAACATTGGCAGCATTAGTACTGACAATGATAATCCCTCCCGGATTTAAAATCTCTAGACTCTGGGAAATCAACTTGTGATAGTCCTTAGCTACAGAGAAAGTTTGTTTTTTATTTCGAGCAAAACTCGGCGGATCAAGCACAATCACATCATAGGTCAAGCCTTTTCGCTTGGCATACTTAAAGTACTCAAAGACATCCATGACGATAAAACGATGATTGTCCGTGCTGAGTCCATTTGCTTGAAAATGAGCCTCTGACAGCTCTCTAGACCGTTTGGCCAAGTCGACAGAAGTCGTCTCACTCGCGCCTCCCATAGCTGCAGCAACTGAAAAGGCAGCCGTATAGGAAAACATATTGAGCAAGGATTTGCCCATGGCTAGACCGTCAACCAGACTCCCACGAACCTCGTGCTGGTCTAGGAAAATCCCTGTCATCAAGCCATCATTCATAAATACTTGATAGAGTACGCCATTCTCAAGAACAGTAAAATAATCTGGCGCTTCCTCACCATAAACATAAGCAGACTCATAGTCTAGACCTTTATAACGAATCTTTTCATAAGCCCCCAAAACCTCAGGAAAAACTTCCTTAAAAGCCTTTACTATCTGCTCACGAATCTGGTAAACAAAGGAGTTGTACCAAGAAAAGACAGCATAATCTCCATAGAGATCAACAGTCAGACCACCAAAACCATCCCCCTCTTGGTTAAAAAGGCGAAAGGCAGTAGTCAAGTCATCTTGATAATAAGTCTTTCTAGCTTCCTTGGCCTTACAAAACAGAATTTCAAAAAAGGCTTGATTGAAACGAACCTTTTCCTTGCTGACAAACCAGCCAATGCCCTTGTTCTGCTGAGAAAGATAGGCACTCCCTAAAAACTTCCCGTCTTGACTAAGAACTTCTACTGCCTGATCCGTCAGATCAATATCTGTTAAATCACTTGCTTCCAAAAGAACTAGACCCTTAGCTAGCTTTTTTTCAACACGTCTGCTGACCCTAATTCTATTCATAGCTACTATTATAGCAAATTTTGTGACAATTCTCAAAAAAGAAACCGTTTAACCATTTGTACTTTAGTTTACTGAGTGTCATTTTTGTTAAAATAAGTTTATTCCATTTGCTTTTTCGCCAAGATATCCTCTCCCTTGTAGTGGAAAGAGAGATTTTAATCGCTAAAAATAGACAATTTCAGAAATGAGTATAGAATCTTGCGCAAACGTTTGCCTAGTTCTAAACTTTATGGTAGAATAAAACACAACATTGATAAGCAAGAGGAAAAACAATGCAAAATCAGACACTTATGCAATACTTTGAATGGTATCTGCCTCACGACGGCCAACACTGGACGCGACTAACAAATGACGCAGAGCACCTAGCAAACCTTGGTATCAGCCATGTCTGGATGCCACCTGCCTTCAAGGCAACCAACGAAAAGGATGTAGGCTATGGTGTTTACGATCTTTTTGACCTAGGCGAATTTCACCAAAAAGGGACTGTCCGTACCAAGTATGGGTTTAAAGAAGACTATCTTCAAGCCATTCAAGCCCTAAAGGCACAGGGAATTCAACCTATGGCCGATGTGGTGCTCAATCACAAGGCTGCTGCCGATCATATGGAAGCCTTTCAGGTTATTGAAGTGGACCCTGAGGACCGTACCCTTCAGCTAAGCGAGCCCTTTACTATCAATGGCTGGACTCACTTTACTTTCGATGGTCGCCAAGATACCTACAATGACTTCCACTGGCACTGGTAC
>CAUSQY010000075.1:0-6086 GCA_963533645.1 uncultured Streptococcus sp.
AAGTCTGAAGACTAAGAGGTGAGAACTTAGCTTCTAACCGCTAAATCAAAATAGGAAAGATTCGTTTATGGATCTTTCCTATTTTTGTTAAAAATAGACCATTTTTAACAAAGTGTCTAATTATAATGTTAGTTTCTTACAATTATAGTTATATATATGGATAACTAAAATAGAATAGTGTATAATAAAAGCTGCAATTTAAATGATTATTTAGGAGATTATTATGGGAAAAGATTTATTTAATCCTCACCTGCGTAAGTTTTCGATTCGAAAACTAAACGTCGGTGTTTGTTCTGTGCTCTTATCAACCTTGCTTCTTTTGGGAGCAGCAACACAGGTTAGCGCTGATGAAACTGTTGGTTCTAATGCCCAAAGTGAGGTTTCGCAAACAGGTACAGCAGGTTCCTCAGGAAGTACTGCAGAATCAGTAAATTCACCAGCTGAGGAAAGTAAGCCTGACACTATTGCAGTTCAAGCAGAAGATGCGTCTGCGGTAGCGACTGCAAGGCCTGATTCAGTTGATAAGCCAACAAGTGAGCAGCCAGCTGCAGAAACTACCTCTTTGCAAACAACTGTTCCTGCAGAAGTTAAGTCTGAGGAAAACAGCCAACCAGCTCCTGCTCAACCGGCAGGAACTACAGAGACTCCTCAGCCTAGTCGCTCTCGTCGGGTAAGACGGGATGCAGCACCTACTGGTCTGCGAGATGGTGACCCTAACAACACCATTGAAAAGCCTACTTTGGCTGATTCTGAAAAAAAGAACCCGACAGACTTGATGAAGCAGATTAACTGGCTGGATCTTGGGGATAAAAGTGCTATCAGCAACTTAGATACGGACGATTCCTTTAAAGTTGGTACTGTCTATGAAAAAGAAATTTCACCTGGCTATCGTATCAAACTGACAGTGACGGAATTAAAACCCTTCCACTCAACAGAGATTTATCGTGACCGCGTCAAGGGTACTGCGTATGAAAGTAGCTATGATCCGAATGCGAAAAACACTTGGTTCAGATATGTAAATGAAGACTATAAAAAGCAGGAAGCTGAGGGAGATTCGGCTAGACCGAAAATTATAGGAGCGGAGCAGAATCAATGGACATCTGTTCGAGACCAAGGGATTAACACCAATGGCCGAAAGACTCAATTACAAGTTCCTAAAAATGGTGCTAGCTACGGTATAAAATTCAAGGTAGAAGCGACTTACCTTGGGAAACCTGTAAAAGCAACAGTTATCATGGCAGATGGAGAAGAAGCCAACCCAGGGGAGTATGCTATCTTCACGACCAATGGCCAAGGATGGGAACACTTGGCAGAATGGAAACGTGTCCTGCCAGACGGTCGGGAAATTACCGAAACTTATGCACCGATGAACCCTAACAGATATGGTCAATATATAGGAGATAATGCGACTATACCTGTAATCGACTGGACTGCTTTTACTAATCCAGATCAAAAAACAGGAGGCTTGGGCTCTCAGGTCTTTGGTCCTAATACTTCTAAAGATCACACAGTTCCGATTGTGATGACACGTGGTGCTTCAGAAGTTGGGATTTATATTGCTTCTTCTGGTCAGCAAGCTGCTATGATTGGTTTTATGGTAGTAGATGAGGGGGATGCACCAGCTTCTTATGGAAATGCTGTTCATGCTATTTCTGGTTATGATGCCAATACAGGTGCAAGAACTCCTCAGCCATTCTTGGGTCGAGTTGAAGCTGATATTGATACTACTTCGGGTAATGACTGGAGGCATGATGACAATACTGATCACGCAGACGAAGGGGTTGATCAGCTCTTGCCTTCAGATTTGACCGGTAAGACAAATAACCTTTTCCGAGTCAATCGTCTTCAAAATGGTGACTACTCAGTTCGCCTGCAAGCCTCTGCCAATGGTAATAGCAAGGCCTATGTCCGTGCTTGGATTGATTTCAATCAAAATGGTGTTTTTGATGAAAATGAGGCCAGCGAATTTACTGAAGTAACAACGGCTGGTGACTATACTGTTAATTTTAAGAATAATCCAGCGATGACCAATCCTGAAGTTAGCAAGCTGGGAATGCGGGTCCGTATTGCCCTGAATAAAGGAGATATTGAAAAACCTACTGGGACAGCGTTTAGTGGGGAAGTTGAAGACTTAGAAGTCATCTTGACCTATCCGCCAAAAGGTGAAAAGAAGGAAAGTTCAGGAATAATCGGCCAGCCTCAGAAAGCTACTCTTCAGTTTACACCTCAAGGTATTGATCAAAATGATGAAAGCAAGAAAGCGGCTATTGATACAACTGTAGCACCTGTTGTTTTGGACAATGCAGGTCATACATTAACAGCAGATGGCGACGGTTGGTACAGTACTGCTGAGGGACGATATAAAGTAACAGCCAAGGGTGCAAATGTGGATGTGATATTTGAACCTAGCACTGGCTATATCGGTACTACTCAGGGAATTAATATCCGACGTGTTGATACTAATGGTGCAAGTACAGATTGGATTGCGAAGAATAATGGAGAACCTGTTATCAACAATAAGTTGAATAACATGGATGCCCGCTATATTCCGACTGTTTTGAATTTCGCGGAACATCGTTCGACGGACGCACAAGGTTTGCCTCAAGTGCAAGATATTGTCTTTAATGATGGAAATCCTGCTAAGACACCTGTTCAACCATCTTCAACGAATCCTGTCTCTTTCTTGGATGCTGATGGCAATCGTATTGTTGGAACAAGCGCGAAGGCAACCTCGCAAGGCCAAGAAGTGGGAACCTTTGAGTTAGATCCAGCTACTGGTCGTGTGACTTTCACTCCGAATAAGTCATTTGTAGGGACGGTCGACCCTGTTAACCTACAATTGTATGATATCGATGGAACAGAGCACCGTGCAATCTATCAACCAACAGTAACGCGTCTTGTTCCAACAGCACAAGGAGCAAACTCTGAAGGTATTCAAGGTGCTGAACAATCTGGTGATTTGATCTTTACGCCAGGTGATAATCGTGTGCCAATTAATGAGGCAGTTGCTCCAACTTTTGATAACGGTCAAACAACTAAGGTTGTTCCGAATGTCGGAACTTATATGGTTGATAACTCAGGTCGTGTAACCTTCCAACCGGTTCCTAGCTACACTGGCCGTCCAAGTGCTGAATCTGTTAAACGTGTTGATATGAACGGGACAGAAGTAACCGCTGCTTATCAAGCCGAAGTTAAGGCCGCAACCCCAACAGGTCAAGATACACAGTCTACTGGTTTACAAGGGAAACTTCAAACGAGTCACCTAAACTTTACTCCAGGTCAAGCAAGTATTAATGGACAGAATGCGATGGTGCCTTTAGCGCCAGAGGGACCACAATTTGTAGTTAATGGGCAAATTCAACAAGCTAATAGTCTGCCTGTGCATGATGCAAGTGGCAAGCTACAAGGAACCTACACTGTTCAAGCTAATGGAGATATTAGCTTCCAACCTGCACCTGATTTCCATGGGACGCCAACTCCTGCGCGTCTTCGTGTAAGGGATATGAACGGTTCTACAGCAGAAGCGGTTTACCAACCTACAGTGACTCAAGTAACTCCAACCAGCACCGATGCGACTAGTACAGGTCCTCAGGGCGTTCCACAAACCGGTACCCCAACCTTCGCGGGCGGTGACTCAACTGTTCCAATTGATATGGATTCTCCAATGACCTTCGAAGATGGCCAGCCTAAGAAGACTGTTCCAGGAGTAGGGGAATACACTATTAACTCAGATGGTTCTATCACTTTTACTTCTGAGAAACAGTATGTTGGCACCCCAACACCAGTTACAGTAAAACGTGTAGATAAAAATGGCACGGAAGTTACCGCAACTTACACGCCAATTGTTACTAAGGCAACGCCAACCAGTACCAATGCAACAAGCACAGGACCTCAAGGAGTTCCACAAACTGGTACACCAACTTTCCAAGGTGGTGATTCATTAGTTCCAATTGATGAAACCGTTGAGCCGACCTTTGAAGATGGAAGCAAGAAGAAGACTATTCCAGGTCAAGGAACTTACACCATTGCTCCAGATGGCGCAGTGACCTTCACGCCAGACAAGCAATTTGTAGGCAAGCCCGATCCAGTCACTGTAAAACGTGTGGATAAAAATGGTACGCCAGTAACTGCAACATATAGCCCAGAGTTTACTAAGGTAACTCCAACCGGCACCACAGCGACTAGCACCGGTCCGCAGGGTGTTCCGCAAACAGGCACTCCAACTTTCCAAGGTGGTGATCCACTAGTTCCAATCGATGACACAGTAGAGCCAAGCTTCAACGACGGAAGCAAGGAAAAGACTATTCCAGGTCAAGGAACATATACCATCACTCCAGATGGCGAAGTGACCTTCACCCCAGATAAGCAGTTTGTAGGCAAACCTGATCCAATCACTGTGAAACGTGTGGACAAGAATGGAACTCCAGTAACTGCGACATACAGCCCAGAGTTCGCCAAGGTAACTCCGACTGGTAAAGATACTACATCTATAAATATCAAGGGGCATGTTCAGACTGGCAAACCTATCTTCGAAGCAGGTGATCCATTGGTTCCAATTGATGAAACAGTTGAACCAACTTTCGAAGATGGAAGTAAGGAAAAGACAATTCCAGGTCAAGGAACTTACACCATCACTCCAGATGGCTCAGTTACATTCACACCAGACAAGCAATTTGTAGGAAAAACCGATCCAGTCACAGTGAAGCGAGTGGATAAGAATGGCACCACAGTGACGGCTCGCTATGTTCCGACCGTGGTTGCACCATCAACCAGTCAGGACAGTGTGTCCAGCGGCCGCAAGGGCCAAGCTCAAACGGGCACGCCAACTTTTGAAGGGGCGATTGACCAGGCAGTAGCACCGACCTTTGCAGACGGCAGCACAGAGATGGTTGTCCCGGGTGAGGGAACTTACAGGTTCAATATGCTAGGGGCAGTGACCTTCGTTCCAGAAGCTGACTTTGTCGGAACTGCTCGCGGAGTTGTCGTGAAGCGTTCAGATATTTATGGCAATGCTGTGACGGCTACCTATACCCCAACTGTCTTGGGGACTACTGCCACAGAAGATACCGGCAGCACAGGTCTTAAAGGCCAGCCGCAGACTGGTAAACCAATCTTTGAAGGAGACGTGGATCCAATTGTTCCGCCAACATTCGAGGATGGTAGCACCGAAAAGGTTGTTCCAGGCCAAGGTACTTACACGATTGCGCCAGATGGCACTGTGACCTTTGTACCGGAAACGGGCTTTGTCGGCCAAGCTGACGGTGTGACAGTGATTCGCAAAGACCGCAATGGTCAGACGATTTCAGCGATTTACGTTCCGACTGTGACAGAAGAACCTGTTCAGCCAGAACGGACGATTACGCCTGCACCGTTATCTCTTTCTAAGAGCGAGGGTGCAAAAGCCCTTCCTAAGACAGGTTCAGAAGAAACCTCCTACTTGGCAGCAAGCTTACTTGCGGGAGTATCAGGTTTAGGACTGTTTGGCTTAGAGAAGAGAAAGAAAAAGTCTGAAGATTAAGAGATAGGAACTTAGGTTTCAATTCCTAAATTAAAAGAGGAAAGATTCATTAGTGAATCTTTTTTCTTTATATCCAAGGAAATAAATCTTAAAAACTTCATAATAATAGTATTTCTAAAATGTTAAACACTAAAGTAGAATCTGAAATATTCCTATATTTATTTAATTTATAAGGATTTTTCTATGGTCTATTTTTTCTTTTGTTTTCAAAAATAGACTATAAAACGCTTTGTGTCAATTTTTAAAAAAATTTTTTATATAATTATAGTTATATATATAGCTAACTAAAATGGAATGTTGTATAATAAAACTATTGTAACTAGATGATTATTTAGGAGATTATTATGGGAAAAGATTTATTTAATCCTCACCTGCGTAAGTTTTCGATTCGAAAACTAAACGTCGGTGTTTGTTCTGTGCTCTTGTCAACCCTGCTTCTTTTGGGAGCAGCGGCACAAGTTAGTGCTGACGAAGCTAGTGATTCTGGTGCCCAGAACGATGTTTCGCAAACAGGAATAGCCGAATCATCAGTGAATTCTGCTGAAACTGTGGCTTCTGAACATTTACA
>CAUSQY010000076.1:0-6014 GCA_963533645.1 uncultured Streptococcus sp.
CTCAGACTAGATATTGTCTATGGTGAAGGCGAATTACTTGAAAAAGAAATCAATACTGCGGACATTATGAGACCTGGTCTTGAAATGACGGGCTATTTTGATTACTATACACCAGAACGGATTCAGCTGTTAGGGATGAAGGAGTGGTCCTATTTAGTTGCCATGCCTGCCCAGAACCGTTATCAAGTTTTGAAGAAAATGTTTCTACCTGAAACACCTGCGGTTATCGTGGCTCGTGGTCTGGTAGTTCCAGAGGAAATGTTAAGGGCTGCTAGAGAATGCAAGATTGCAATTTTAACTAGCCGAACAGCAACCAGCCGTTTATCTGGAGAACTTTCTAGCTATCTTGATTCCCGTTTGGCTAAACGTACCAGTGTGCACGGTGTCTTGATGGATATCTATGGCATGGGTGTCTTGATCCAAGGGGATAGTGGTATCGGTAAGAGCGAGACAGGTCTTGAGCTTGTGAAGCGTGGACACCGCCTAGTAGCAGACGATCGTGTAGATATTTATTCTAAGGATGAGATGACTCTTTGGGGCGAACCTGCTGAAATCTTGAAGCATTTACTTGAGATTCGTGGAGTTGGGATTATCGATATCATGAGTCTCTATGGTGCGAGTGCTGTAAAAGATTCTTCACAAGTTCAGCTAGCAGTTTATTTGGAAAATTATGATACGCATAAGACCTTTGACCGTCTAGGAAATAATGCTGAAGAACTCGAGGTTTCTGGTGTAACGATTCCGCGTATCCGCATCCCAGTAAAAACAGGACGCAATATCTCCGTTGTTATTGAGGCGGCTGCCATGAACTACCGTGCTAAAGAAATGGGCTTTGATGCGACACGTTTATTTGAAGAACGTTTGACAAATCTAATCGCTCAAAATGAGGTGAAACATGATTAATCCAGTCGCATTTGAAATTGGCCCCTTTGCTATTCGTTGGTATGCTTTGTGTATTGTAGCTGGTTTGGTTTTAGCAGTCTATCTTGCCATGAAAGAAGCTCCTAAAAAGAAAATCCTATCAGATGATATTTTGGATTTTATCCTGATTGCTTTTCCTGTAGCTATTTTAGGTGCTAGGCTATACTACGTACTCTTTCGCTTAGATTATTATCTGCAAAATCCAGGTGAAATCATCGCCATTTGGAATGGTGGTTTGGCCATTTATGGAGGTTTGATAGCGGGCGCTATTGTCCTTTATATCTTTGCAGATAGAAAGCTGATTAATACTTGGGATTTCTTAGATATTGCAGCACCGAGCGTCATGGTTGCCCAGAGTTTAGGGCGCTGGGGGAACTTCTTTAACCAAGAAGCCTATGGTGCAGCGGTAGATAGTTTGGATTATTTGCCAGGCTTCATTCGTGACCAGATGTACATTGAGGGTAGCTACCGTCAGCCGACCTTCTTATATGAGTCGGTTTGGAATCTGATTGGATTTGCTTTGATTCTGATTTTTAGACGAAAATTGAAGGGAATCAGACGTGGTCATATCACTGCTTTCTACTTGATTTGGTATGGCTTTGGTCGTATGATCATCGAAGGGATGCGGACGGATAGTCTCATGTTCTTTGGTCTGCGAGTTTCCCAATGGTTATCAGTTATCCTTATCGGACTCGGTATTTTTATCATACTTTATCAAAATCGAAAGAAAGCCCCTTTCTATCATACAAAGGAGGAAAACTAAATGTTAGAAGTTGCATATATACTTGTTGCGATTGCTTTGATTGTCTGTTTAGTCTATTTGACAATCACAATTCAAAAAGCAGGTCGTATGATTGATGAGACAGAGAAAACCATCAAAACGTTGAGCTCAGATGTGAACGTTACCTTGCATCAGACTAATGAATTGTTGGTTAAGGTCAATGTGTTAGCAGACGATATCAATATCAAAGTTGCGACGATTGATCCACTCTTTACGGCGGTGGCTGACTTATCTGAGTCAGTATCTGACCTCAACCAACATGCACGTGTTTTAGGCAAAAAAGCTTCATCTGCTGGTTCAAAGACCATTAAAACAGGTGCAGGCTTGTCAGCTCTTCGTGTTGCAAGTAAATTTTTCAAAAAATAAAAAAGGAGAAATCTCATGGGAAAACTATCCTCTATCCTTTTAGGAACTGTATCAGGTGCAGCTTTGGCCTTGTTCTTAACCAGTGACAAGGGCAAGCAAGTTTGCAGTCAAGCTCAAGATTTTCTAGATGATTTGAGAGAAGATCCAGAATATGCCAAAGAGCAAGTCTGTGAGAAATTGACAGAAGTGAAAGAACAAGCAACGGACTTTGTGCTGAGAACAAAGGAACAAGTAGAATCTGGTGAAATTACTTTTGAAAGTGTCCTTGATCAAGCCAAAACATGTGCACGACAAGCGACAGAAGCATCAAAAGAAACCTTTAACAATCTCAAGGAGCAATGGCAAGAACAGTCAGCAACTCCCGATGTTGCTGAAGACCAAGAAGAAATCATCATTGATATTACTGAAGTATAAGGTATCACCATCTCTGGTTCTGGAGATGGTGATTTTTATCTGGAAAGCAGTCTTTGTGGTATAATAAATACTATGCAGAAAAAACCAACGTCAGCCTATGTGCATATCCCCTTTTGCACACAGATTTGTTATTATTGTGACTTTTCAAAGGTGTTTATTAAGAATCAACCAGTAGATAGTTATTTGGAGCATCTGCTAGAAGAGTTTCGTTCTTATGATATCCAAAAGTTGCGAACTCTCTATATTGGAGGTGGGACACCAACAGCTTTGTCAGCTCCGCAACTAGAAGTGCTCTTGAATGGCTTGACCAAAAACTTGGACTTGTCAGTCTTAGAAGAGTTGACCATTGAGGCCAATCCAGGAGACTTAGATGCGGATAAAATTGCGGTTTTGAAACAGTCGCCAGTCAATCGTGTTTCTTTAGGTGTGCAGACCTTTGATGACAAAATGCTGAAAAAGATTGGGCGTAGTCACTTGGAGAAGGATATTTATGAAAATATTGACCGCCTCAAACTCGCTGGTTTTGATAATATTTCCATCGATTTGATTTACGCTCTACCTGGTCAAACTATGGCTCAGGTCAAGGACAATGTAGCTAAGGCTATATCGCTTGATATTCCCCATATGAGTCTTTATAGCTTGATTTTGGAGAATCATACAGTCTTTATGAACCGCATGAGACGTGGGAAATTGCCTCTGCCCAAGGAGGAACTGGAAGCGGAGATGTTTGAATACATCATTACAGAGCTTGAGCGAGCTGGTTTTGAGCATTATGAGATTTCCAATTTCTCTAAACCCGGATTTGAAAGTCGACACAATCTCATGTACTGGGACAATGCCGAGTATTATGGTATCGGTGCAGGAGCTTCAGGTTATGTGGACGGAGTGCGTTATAAAAATCACGGTCCTATCCGACACTATCTCGATGCAGTAGAAGCAGGAAATGCTCGGATTACAGAAGAACACCTGAGTCAAAGGGAGCAGATGGAAGAAGAAATGTTCCTAGGACTCCGGAAAAAATCCGGGATTTCCATGGCGCGATTTGAGGAAAAATTCGAACGGTCCTTTGATGGACTTTATGGCGAAATCATCAGAGACTTGGTTCAACAAGGTCTTATGCAGATCGATGGTGATCGTGTCCGAATGACAAAGAGAGGTCTCTTTTTAGGAGACACTGTAGCAGAACGATTTATTTTGGAGTAGAACAATGGGCTTAACTTATCAAATGAAAATGAAAATTCCTTTTGATATGGCGGACATGAACGGTCATATCAAACTTCCAGATGTGATTTTGCTGTCCCTGCAAGTATCAGGTATGCAGTCGATTGAACTGGGAGTTAGCGACAAGGATGTGTTAGAACGTTACAATCTGGTCTGGATTATCACGGATTATGAAATTGAAGTGGTTCGCTTGCCTCGCTTTTCTGAAGAGATTACGATTGAAACAGAAGCATTGACTTACAATCGTCTTTTTTGCTACCGCCGTTTCACTATCTATGATGAAGCAGGTCAAGAAATCATTCGCATGGTAGCAACCTTTGTTCTCATGGACAGAGATAGTCGGAAAGTCCATGCTGTAGAACCGGAGATTGTTGCGCCTTACCAGTCTGAGTTTGATAAAAAACTCATCCGTGGGCCAAAGTATGTAAATCTAGAAGATCCAATCAGTAAAGACTACCATGTTCGTTTTTACGATTTGGATATGAATGGTCATGTCAATAATAGTAAATACCTAGACTGGATTTTTGAGGTCATGGGTGCCGATTTTCTAACCAAGTACATTCCAAAGAAAATCAATCTCAAGTATGTCAAAGAAGTGCGGCCAGGTGGCATGATTGCTTCAGCTTATGAACTCAAGGGACTAGAAAGCAAGCATGAGATTATCAGTGATGGCGAGATCAATGCCCAAGCTATGATTACTTGGCAAGAAATTGAAGGCAATTAGAAAGAGCGATATGACTTATAAAGGTTATTTAATTGATTTAGACGGAACCATTTACAAGGGGAAAGACCGAATTCCGGCAGGAGAGGCTTTTGTCCATGAGTTGCAAAAGCGAGAAATTCCTTATCTCTTTGTAACCAACAATACAACTCGTACTCCTGAGAGCGTTCAAGAGATGTTGGCTCAGAATTTTAATATCAACACGGCTCTATCGACTGTATACACAGCAACTTTGGCAACCATCGACTATATGAATGACTTGGGACTGGAAAAGACAGTCTATGTCATTGGTGAAGCGGGGCTCAAGGATGCCATTCAGGCGGCTGGTTATGTCGAAGACAAGGAAAATCCTGCCTATGTGGTAGTTGGACTGGACTGGCAAGTCGACTATGAAAAATTTGCGACGGCGACTCTAGCTATCCAAAAGGGTGCTCACTTTATCGGAACCAACCCTGACCTCAATATCCCGACGGAACGTGGTCTTTTGCCAGGTGCTGGTTCACTAATTACACTTCTTGAAGTAGCAACACGAGTGAAGCCTGTTTATATTGGGAAACCAAATGCTATCATTATGGACAAGGCAGTTGAGCACTTGGGCTTGAAAAGAGAAGAATTGCTCATGGTTGGGGACAACTACTTGACAGATATCCGAGCAGGGATTGACAATGGTATTCCAACTCTCTTGGTGACGACAGGTTTTACCAAGGCAGAAGAAGTGACTGACCTTCCAATTGCACCAACTCATGTAGTTTCTAGCCTTGCGGAGTGGAATTTTGATGAAAACTAAACTGACCTTTTGGGGAAGTATGCTCTTTTTCCTCTCCCTTTCTATCCTACTGACTATTTATCTGGCATGGATTTTCTATCCCATGGAGATTCAGTGGCTGAACTTAGCGAATCGAGTCTATCTAAAGCCAGAAACCATTCTGTATAACTTTCATATCTTGATGAATTACCTGACCAATCCCTTTAGTCAGGTCTTAGAGATGCCAGATTTTCGTTCGTCAGCGGCTGGTCTACACCACTTTGCGGTGGTGAAGAATCTCTTCCACTTGGTTCAGCTAGTTGCCCTAGTGACACTTCCAAGTTTCTATTTCTTTGTTAGAAAGATTGTGAAAAAAGGCTTTTTGCCCCTATATCGTAAAAGTATTCTGACTTTAGTGCTATTGCCTCTGGTCGTTGGGCTTGTGGGAGTGTTGATTGGTTTTGAGCAATTCTTTACTCTTTTCCATCAGATTCTCTTTGTGGGAGACGATACCTGGCTTTTTGATCCAGCAAAGGATCCCGTTATTTGGATTTTGCCAGAGACTTTCTTTCTCCATGCCTTTTTACTTTTCTTTGCTTTGTATGAAGGAATGTTTGGTTTCCTTCTTGTTAAAGCTTCAAGGAAAAAGTAGATAAAATTCTGTATTTTTAATAAAAAACGAGAGAAGTTACTCCACTCCCTATATATTGTTAGGTTATCCTAAAGATAAACTTGTAAAACTGGTGATTTTTACAGAAAACAGTCTATTTTCTATGAAAAAATAGGCTTTTTTTCTAAAAATACCTAGTCAAGCGCTTTATTTTTTTGTATAATAGAAATAGCAA
>CAUSQY010000077.1:0-6001 GCA_963533645.1 uncultured Streptococcus sp.
TATTGGTGATATTTTTAAAGGTCTCCTGAGAAGCCTTGGCAGTAGCTCCCTTGATTGACAAGCCGACCAAACTCAAGCTCGCCATGAGGAGAATAATCAGGAAGATAACAATCGATTTGAAAAACTTCCTTGTAACATAGGCAAATGCGTTGTGTAACATAGGTTCCCTTTCTAGATTTGATTTCATAATTCTATCAAAACAAGCTCATCTTATTTTGAAGTGTTTCGAGTTTCAGTCAGTTTCTTGTCCTTCAACTCAAGTGTAATATCGGACGCTTGCGCCACTTCTTTACTGTGGGTAACGACGATTACACATTTACCTGTTTTCTCGGCAAGTGATTTGAGCAGTTCGATAATATCTCCAGCAGTTTTAGGGTCCAGATTTCCTGTTGGCTCATCAGCTAGAATAACTGGAGCTTCTGAGACCAAACTGCGAGCAATAGCAACACGTTGCTGTTGACCACCTGATAACTGGAGAACGTTCCGCTTGATCTGACTTTCATCCAAACCAAGCTCAAGAAGTGTATCCTTGCTTGCCTTTTTGTTGACCAAGCGGATATTTTCCAGTGGAGAAAGATAATCTATCAAGTTATAATTTTGAAAGACCAGAGAAATATGGTGCATGCGATGGTAAGAATACCCCTTATTCCGAATGTCTTCTCCTTGGAAAAGGATAGAACCTTCGACAGGACTATCTAGACCAGCAAGTAGGGACAAGAGAGTGGATTTTCCTGCTCCTGACTCACCAATGATACTATAAAACTTTCCGGGTTCAAAATTATACTTGATCTGATATAAAACTGCTTCAGCAGTGTTCTTATAACGGTAGGTAACATCTTGCAATTGTAATAAAGTCATGATTTCTCCTTCTTAACTAATAGATGATAAAATTTCCTTAGGCGACTTTCTAAATAAGAATAGGAAACAAAGGGCTACAGACAAGCAACCAATCAGGAGCAGAAAGACATAGGATTCTGCAAAGGATAGGAGACTAGTTGATAGACCGCTTGCTTTGGCCAGCGTGTCCTGTAAGCTTGCCTGATCTCCACTGGCTAGGACAGTTTGGAGCAGATAGGATGTAATGGCATTTCCAGCGATAAAGGATGGAAGCAAAGCTCCGAGAGATACCAAAACTACCTCTAAACAGAATTGTAGAAAAATCGAACTCTTGCCTTTCCCAAGTGCCAGAAGAATTCCCACTTCGTAGACCCTTTCTCTCAACCAGAGAGACAAGACCAAAATTAAGGCTCCAGCTCCTGCTATCAACATCCCATAAAGGAAGATGGTGAGGAAGGTTTGGAAGGTTGCTACTGAGTCCTTGATTTGTTCAAAGGCCTTGTTTTCCTTCTCGACTTGGTAGCCTTGACTTTCCAAGGCCAAGTTTTCCACCTGCTTCATGAGTCCGTCCATTTCCTTAGGATTTTCTACATAGAAGCGCGCTGCACTGACTTGAGGTTCACTATTTCCTAAAAGAGTTTGGCTGCTTTCATAGTCTGTAAAGACTTGGTTTTCACTGAAGTCAGAAGACAAGCCTGTGAACTTTTCTTGCTTTTTACCAGAAAAGATGCCGACAATCTCAAACTCTACTGTTTGCCCTTTTCCAGATTCTGACTGACCAGCATCCAAGCGAATCTTGTCATGAAGCGAAAGACCGTTCTTCTTAGCCAACTCTTCGTGGATGATGATTTTCTTTGAATCCCCTTTTTGAAGGTGTCGCCCTTCTTTTAAGTTGAAAGCCGAGCTGGTGAAGGTCACATCCTTGGATGAATCCTCAAGAGCCGTTAAGCTAACCAAGTTCTTGTCCGCAGCTGACAAATCATCACGTTCTACGCTCTGCTCACCACTCACCGCTTCCTTGTCTTTTAATTTTGCGACCGTCTCGAGTTCAGGAGAGACATTTTCCAGTCCCTTAATCTTGCTTACAGATGCTAGGTCTGACAACTTGAAGGTCTGACCATTTTCTATCTTCTTAATAGAAAAAGATGTGTTGAGTGATTTGTAAAGATTGGTTTCTACTGTTTTGTTGGACTTCATCAGAGTCAAACAGGCTGAAATTCCAGCCAATAGGACCAATAAAATCAGAAATAAAATAAAACTTCTCAGTCGTTTTCTGCTGACATAAGCCCAAGCTCTTTGGATTGGATTCATTTGTCACCTCCATATTTGTAAGACTATTATAAAATCCAAATATGAAATGTTTATGAAATCGAAAAAACTTTTTGATTTATTTTTTGGAAAAAAGCTGGTATTTCTACCAGCTCCATTTTTATAACTGTATCCACTCAAAGCAAAGAAAATGCAGAAACTAAACCAGAGAGGATGTTGGCTGTGGCATGCATTAGCCAACTTGGTAAAATTGATCCTCCTGCTATCTTTTCATTAACAAAACCAAGATAAGCTGCTATTGCTCCAGTAAAAAATACAATGAAAAAAGTGACTCCCAAACTCACTACTGAAGCAAACAATACTCCATGAAGCAATCCAAAAGCGAAGGCCTGTATGGCATTTGCAAAGACAAACGGCATGTGATTTGCCATTCGTTTCAGTAGAAAACCTCTAAATAATAGTTCCTCTGGTAAAGATGTTTGCAAAATACTGTAAATTAGAATACTTGGTAAAGCCTTATATTCCATGGCAGAAAAAGCCGAAGTAGCTGTTTCTAGACTACGCGTAAGGGGAAAGATAAGGATAGAAAAAATAGTAAATAAGGAAAATCCCCCCACCATCCATAAAATCAGATGCAAAGTTTTTACTCTTTTGATAGCTTTTAGTCCAATCCATTCCATAAATGGAACTTTCCCCCTCATAGTCATAAACCACCAGATAGAAGGTAGTAAAATAATAAAGAGAATTTGAATAAAGGCACTCATTATTCGTTGAAGTTCATTAACCATCGTAATCCTCCTTTACACTTTTGAAATACTCATTTCAAATACTAAATGACTATCTACTCCCCCTTCCTACCTTATATATCCGTTTTAACCAAGCCTATTAGTATCCATTACTCGATGATCTTTCGTATAAGACTTTTTGCAGTTACTTTCTATCTATATTATAGCACTATTTAAAAAAAGAAAAAAACAAGAAAGGTAGACCTCTCTTGTTGAATAATCACTATGCGTGCTGACAAAAAAAAAGCTAGCTAAAGCTAACTCTTACCCTATGCGGAGAGAGGGACTTGAACCCTCACGACCTAAAGCGGTCACAGGATCCTTAGTCCTGCGCGTCTGCCAATTCCGCCATCCCCGCGTCGATTACTTTACTAGTATATCAACTTTCAAAATCTTTGTCAACACTTTTTTCAGATTTTTTTCATTTTTCCAACAGGCTTATAGTTCAATTTCAGCAAGGTTTTCATCCAGTAATTTTGCTCCCAATGTGTTCTTAAAATGCCCAAGAGCAAACTGATGATTTTCTGGCCAGATAGAAGCAACTGCAGGCTTAACAATCTCAATTTGATAACCTAAATTATAAGCATCAATAGCCGTATGAAGGACGCAAATGTCTGTCAAAACACCTGTTAAGATAACAGTATCAACCCGACGTTCCCGCAAACGGATATCTAAGTCCGTTCCTGAAAAAGCTGAATAGTGACGCTTGTCCATCCAAAAGACACGACTATCCGCCCCATGCTCAGCATAAAAATCAGCTAGGGAGCCATAAAGGTTACGCCCACTAGTTCCGATGATGTTGTGCGGTGGAAAGAGCTTGCTTTCTGGGTGGAATGTATCCTTCTCTTCATGAGCATCAATGGTAAAAAAGACATAGTCTCCACGATCAAAAGCTAATCTAGTTACCTGATCAATGGCTTTTGATATTGCTTGAGCAGGTGCGCCAGCAGTTAGCTTTCCATGGTCTGCTACGAAATCCTCTGTATAGTCAATCGAGATTAAAGCCTTTGTCATTAGTAGTCCCTCTTTTTCACTTCCTCAAAAATATCACCAATTAGAACTTTGAGATAAGTCCCCTTCATTCCTAATGAACGACTCTCAATAATTCCCGCCGACTCCAATTTCCGAAGCGCATTGACAATCACTGAGCGCGTAATGCCAATACGATCTGCAATAACTGATGCAGTCAGCTGCCCTTCATTCCCATCCAACTCAGCTAAAATAGCTGATACGGCACGAAGTTCTGAATAGGAAAGGGTATTGACCGCCATAGTAACAGCCGTACGACGGCGAATATTTTTCTCATCTTCTTCACGTTGGAAGTTCAATAGTTGAATTCCCACAACCGTGCTCGCAATCTCGACAAGGATCAAATCTTCATCTTCAAACTTCTTATCATTGCGCCAAATGATCAACGAACCTAGGCGAATCCCTGATACATGAATCGGAGCAATCGTTGTCAACCCATCTGGAAAGTCAGCACGGCTCTCCACAGGGAAAATGGTCAAATCATGTTCAACAGGTAGATTTGCTTCCGTATCATAGATCATGTTTGCCCCTTGTACATAGACGTCAGGGAAGGTTTTGGTTTGGAAGAATTGTTCTACACGGTCATTATTGGTCTTATAACGCATAAAGTAACCCAAGAGACGTCCCTTGTTATTCACAATACAAGCGTTACAGTCAATAATATCAGCTAACTGACGTGTGATCGCATTGTAAGGAAGTTCATCTTGGAGTTGCTCCTCAGAGCGCTTTAGAATAGACGTGATTTTTCTTGTTTTTTCTAATAAATGTGCCATTTTTTACCTCGCATATAATCGCTTCCATTATAACATAGAAAAGTCTTTATTTCAATAATTATCTGAAAATTGCTTATTTAATTGCAATTTTGAACAACAAAAATATTTTAGAAAAAAAAGCGATTTTTTTATTGACATCCTATTTTATTTTTGATATTATAACATCATAAGAAGATGACATGATAAATCCCTTTCCGTTTCACCTATCCTTTACTATCACCATCTTCTTTTACTATCGGTCTCCTTATATATAAAAGCGATTCACAGTGTGAATCGCTTTTTTCTATTTGTCTCCTTTGTTACGAATAACAAAGCCGGTTTTCTTTTCGCTTGAAGTGTTGCGAGGTTTTTTATTGTCTTTATTACGGTAACGTCTGTCTTTATCAAAACGATCGTTCCCACGACTGCCTTTCTTGAAATCATCACGGCGACCATTGCCACGGCGATCACGATCTCGACGGTCATCTCCACGACGGCCTCCTCGACCTCCCTTGCCTTTGCCACCAAAGCCATTACCTGATGGTTTAAATGGCAGTGGTTTTTCACGCGCAATCTCCACTTCAGGAAGGCTGTCTGGATCTTGGACTGTCAGACTCAAGATATACATAGCCAATTCTTCTGGACTAAATTCTGCAGCTAACTTACGAGCATCTTTAGCAAATTTCTCGAAGTTCCCACGAATGGCTTCGTCTGCGAAGTCTCGTTCGATTTTCTTGAGCGCTACTTGTTTCTTAGCTTGGAAGGCTTCTTCTGCTGTCGCTGGTTTCAAGCCTTTCATGCGTTTCTTAGTCAAGTTTTCGATGATTTGAAGGTAGCCCATTTCATTTGGAGCTACGAAAGTAATAGACTGACCTGACTTACCAGCACGACCTGTACGACCGATACGGTGAACATAACTTTCAGGATCTTGTGGAATATCGTAGTTGTAGACGTGGGTCACACCCGAGATATCCAAACCACGTGCTGCAACGTCTGTCGCAACTAGAACATCAAGATTGCCATTTTTAAAATCACGAAGGACACGAAGACGTTTGTTTTGGTCCAAATCACCATGAATTCCTTCTGCACGGAAACCACGGATTTTAAGTCCACGAGTCAATTCATCTACACGGCGTTTGGTACGACCAAATACGATAGCAAGCTCTGGTTGTTCCACATCCATGAGACGCGTCATGGTATCAAATTTCTCTTGTTCTTTGACACGGATATAGTACTGGTCCACCAGCTCTGTTGTCAATTCCTTGGCAGCAATTTTGACATGCTCAGGGTCTTTCATAAACTGAACACCGATACGTTTGATAGCATCTG
>CAUSQY010000078.1:0-5883 GCA_963533645.1 uncultured Streptococcus sp.
GAGTAGCTCCCGCTGGGTTCATAAACCTGAACACGCCCAATCACATTGATCTTCATCCCTTCTTCCAGGTCGAAACCTAATTTCTGATAAATCCCAGACCAGATGGTCGCTTGAATAACTGCATGGTCATCTTTTAGGGAGAAATATTGGTGAGTAGGTCGTTTACGAAAGTTGGAAACTTGACCAGTTAAATAGACCCGTTCCAAGTAAGGGTCTTTATCGAATTTCATTTTCAGATACTTGGTCAAAGTTGTTACCGATAAATACTTTTCCATCTCCACCTACTATTCATTTTCTTGCTTTTCCATGGGTATTATTATACCAAAAACATGCTTAAAAATCACCTTTTTCCTACCGAAACTAAAGGAAAAATAGAAAAAGGAGGCATGGCCTCCTCATCTGATTATTTACTGTTTCGCGCTTCTTCCAAAATCTTTGCAATCTTTGTGGTCAAAAGGTCTATAGCAACTGTATTGCTGACTCCCTCAGGAATGACGATATCAGCATAACGCTTGGTCGGCTCAATGAACTGGTGGTACATGGGTTTGACCACACCCAAATACTGATCAATAACGCTATCCAAGCTACGGCCACGCTCCTCCATATCACGCTTGATACGACGAATAATGCGCACATCATCATCTGTATCCACAAAAATCTTGATATCCATCAAATCGCGCAGACGCTTGTCCTCCAAGACCAAAATTCCCTCAACAATAAAGACATCTTGAGACTCTTGACGATAGGTTTTGTTGCTCCGAGTATGTTCTGTATAGTCATAAGTCGGAATGTCCACTGGACGCCCTGCCAACAACTCCTTAATTTGCTCGATCATCAGATCTGTATCAAAGGCAAATGGATGGTCGTAGTTAGTTTTGACACGCTCTTCAAAGGTCAAGTGAGACTGATCCTTATAGTATGAATCATGCTCAATCATGGAAATCTTTTCATCAGGAAAATGCGATAAAATGGCTCTTGAAACACTGGTCTTACCACCACCAGAACCACCTGTCACTCCGATAATGATTGGTCTATTTTGCATGCTATCCTCCGTTTTTTTATCCGTCGTCTATTCTATCACATTTTTTGCAAAATTTATAGTCTGATTTGGATAGTCTAGGGGAAACAACACTCCCTACACCTCAGTTAGACTAGCTAAAAACCTTCCTTGGCTTGTAGAGATTTCCTCGTTTCTCTAGAATGGCTAACAATTTATCATCTTCAAAGGCAGCTAATTCTTGTTCTGTTTGTTCGAGTTCTATAAAACGACCAAAGCGTACTTCTGTAGCCTCTTCTGGAGTTAGTAAAACTTTGACGAGGACTCCTGTTCCAATCTCTAGAGGATGGAGAAAGTCCAGTTGACCAGCCTCCGCTTTTTCAGCGATTTCTTCCAAGGTAAGAGCGTCTTCTAGCTGTAAACCGGCTGCACTAGTTCGAGTCAGATGTGACATATGGGCAGCATAGCCAAGTTTTTCTCCCAAGTCAACCGATAAGGTACGAATATAAGTTCCCTTACTGCATTTTACTCGAAAAGTAAAGCGTGCAAGATTGTTTTCATAAGATATTGGACTGGTCCGTTCAAATTGATAAATAGTCACCTGACGTTCTGGGCGCTCCACTTCCTGACCAGCACGCGCATACTCATAGAGCTTGCGACCATTGACCTTAACAGCCGAATACATAGGTGGAATCTGAATAATAGGTCCAGTCAGACTAGCAATCGCTTCATCGACAATGGTTTCATCCAAGGGCGACAAAACAGGTGTCTCAGCAACCACTTCCCCACTAGCATCCTCGGTCGTTGTTGAATAGCCGAGAGTGATTTCCCCCTCATAGACCTTGCCCTCATCCTGCATGAACTCGACCATACGTGTCGCCTTGCCAACCGCAATCGGCAAAACACCCACCACATCCGGATCCAGCGTCCCACCATGACCAATTTTCTTGGTTCCCAAAATCTTACGCAGCTTAAAAACCGCATCATGCGAGGTCATCCCCGCTTCTTTTTTTAAGTTGATAATACCGTTCATTTGTTGCTTTCTAATTTCCCTTTCACTTCTATTCCTCATTGTTTAAATCAATTTTTTTAATATCATATAAATCCTCAGAGTAAAATAGTTTACCCGACTCAATTGGTAAAATATATTCAAAATTATCATCATTTTCAAGCCGCTTATACTTTCCATTAACAACCGAAAAGGAGTCAGTATTTATGTTGTAATATCCATCTGGAAGGCTTGAAAAATCAATATCTCCTAGTTCCAATAGATTGCTTTTACTAAGTGATAAATGCAACCAAAGGGCTCCGTCCTTCATAAAGTCTTTAATAGAAAGAGTCGCATATCCTCTAAAAGCTTGATTTTCTTTACTTGATGAATTTTGATTTCGAATAGCTTTTTCTACTAGAAAAGGAGTTAACCTATATGAACTTGATATTTTAAAACCAGGGCTAGCTAATGGCTGTTCTTTATCATCAATAACTACTAAATCATATCCTTTCTTTTGTATTGCACTTTCTACAGCAGATTTAAAATCGTTCAGAACTGTCTGCTCTTCTTGGCTTGACACAGAAAGCTTCAAGAATTCTTTAAGACCATAATTCTCATTAATGAAACTGACCTGTGTTAATTTTTGACGAATGTACTTAGCACCTACTTGAATCGTTATCCCATTATCCGATACTTCAAAAATACTAATATCTGAAACGTTGCTATCTATTTCTACGCTTTTAAGAGCGACATCAAAATTCATTCCCCTAGAAGAATAAAACTCTTTTAATTGTTGAACTTTAGCATTATTTCTAAAGTGGATTTGAATTCTACTTCCTACAAATGGAGAAAAAATACCAATCAAAAATAGAATAAGTAACTTGCGACTTATTTTTGGATTGTAGTCTTCCTTTTGATAAATCCAATCTAAATATGGAAATAGAAATAATGAAAAAATGAAACTCCAAAGGTCAATATCTTTTATAAAGTCAAAGGAAACGATCATTTTAAATCTTAGCAAAAATATCAGAAAAATTGCTAAAAAAATATTTCCAACCAATAGGAATGCAATGATGCGTTTCGATTCATTTTTTGCTTTTCGCACATAAGATATACCCACCAGAAGATTAGCCAAAAAACTAATTCCATAACCGAATATAGTTGGAATCAATCCAAAAATAGCAAATAATAAACTATATCTTGAGTCAGTATCACCTACGCCTTCAATATTTAAAAGACCATATAGGAGATTAAGAAAAAATACAACTAATGGTAAATAAGCAATATAAATATCTGAGAATTTCAAAGATTTTTTCATAGGAACTCCTGTTTTTAAGGCAATCTCACTCCCCCTTCAGCGCTTCAAATTTCGCTTTCATGGTTGGATTTTTCCGGGTCAATTTTTTAACCGAAACATCTTCAAGCTTGTTGTTAGCTAAGCGGAGTTGGTTTTCGGATGTTGTTAGGAATTTCTTAACCTCTTCCATACGCTTGATGGCTTTATCGATTTCATCGATGGCTTTACCAAAGTTGGTTGAAGCAGAGTTGTAGTTTTTGGCAAAAGCTACTTTGAAGGCATCCAAATCTTCCTCAAAATGCGTAATATCAATATTTTGCTCCCGGACTAAGGCCAACTCTTGCTTGTATTTCAAAGAATTAAGAGCCGCATTTCGCAGGAGACCAATCAACTGGATAAAGAACTGGGGACGAACCACATACATCTTCTCATACACATGGCTAACATCGACAATGCCTGTATTAAAGGAGTCGTCATCAGCTTCAAGCATACTTACTAAAACTGCATACTCACAGTTCTTCTCCCGACGGTCTTTATCCAACTCCTTGTAGAAGTCCGAATTCTTGTGCTTCTTCTCTGTTCCGTCCGCTTCATTTTTCATTTCAAACATAATGGAGATGATTTCCACCCCATTTTCATCACATTCACGGAAGATAAAGTCGCCTTTAGACCCACGCGTAGAAACCTTGTTATCCTTCTCAAAGTAGGCATTTGGAAAGGCAAAACTGCGAACCTTATTGAATTCACTCTCCGCATAGTGTTCTAGACTTTCCCCGATAGCTTTTGTAGATTGTTGGGCTTTGAAATTCTTGTAAAATTCGACTTGTTCACTAGCAGCCTTGAGCTGGGCTTCGTAATTCTGCTTAACAGAAGCCAAAGACAACTCATTTTCCTTTTCTTGCAAGAGGAGCTGATTTTTAATTTGATCCCGTTCTTTTTCTAGGTCAGAAAGGGTCTTTTGCAGTTGATTTTCATGCTCCAAACGCAAGGTAGCCAGTTGGTTTTCCAAGGCCTGCACTTCCTTGTCCTTTGCTAATAAGGCCTGGTGGCTTGTCTGTTCAACTTCTTTCTTGGCCAACTCTTTCTCTGTATCAAAGTTTTGGATTTGACTCTGCAATTGCGCAATTTCTTGATCCTTCTGAGCAAGTTTAGACTGTTGCTCATTCATAGCCTTTTGCTCAGCCAAGGCCAGCTCCTGCTTCATTCGCTCGTGCAGTTCCTTATCAAACTCTGCCGTTCTCACTTGAGACAAGAGTTCGGCATACTGGCTTTCATTTACTGTAAAGACTTCCCCACAGTTGGGGCATTTAATTTCGTTCATAACTTTCCTCTTTCTAGACTTCTGTAACCATTATATCATGCCTGAGGGAAAATCAAAAACAGTGAGTCGAAACCCACTGTTTATATCTGTTACTTTAAATTTTTTCCAAAGCTAAGCGCAAATCTTCAATCAAATCCTCTACATTTTCGAGACCGATAGACAAGCGGATTTGGTTTGGTGTGACACCTGCTGCTTCTAGATCTTTTTCTGACAACTGACCGTGAGTGGTTGTCGCTGGATGGACAACAAGCGATTTGGCATCTGCAACATTTGCAAGGTTAGAGAAGATTTCCAGATTGTCAATCACCTTGCGGGCTTCTGTTTCTCCACCTTTGACATGGAAGGTAAAGATTGAACCCACACCTTTTGGCAAGTATTTCTCAGCCAAAGCATGGTATGGACTGTCAGCAAGCTTTGGATAGTTAACTTTTTCAACCTTAGGATGGTTGACAAGGAAATCAACAATTTTCTCTGCATTTTGCACATGGCGTTCAACACGAAGAGAAAGAGTTTCAAGTCCTTGGAGCAAGAGAAAGGCATTAAATGGTGACAAGGCAGCACCTGTATCACGAAGCAATTGAACACGAACAGCGATAATAAAGGCTGCTGCACCAACATCCCGAGTATAGCTCAAATTGTGGTAACTTGGGTCTTCCTCAACAAATTGAGGGAATTTTCCTGAAGCTGCCCAGTCAAAACGACCGCTATCGACAATCACTCCTCCAATAGTCGTACCATGCCCACCGATAAACTTAGTTGCTGAGTGAATGGAAATATCTACACCGTGAGAGAAGACGTTAATCAAATATGGTGTGGCAAAGGTGTTGTCCGAAACAAGTGGAATCTGGTGTTTATGCGCAATCTCAGCTAATTTTTCCAAGTCAGGAATGTTAATCAAGGGATTCCCTAAGGTTTCAATCAAGACAAGTTTGGTATTGTCACCGATAGCTGCTTCAACTTCCTCCAAATTATCCACATCTACAAAGGTAGTTGTGATTCCATAACGAGGAAGGGTTTCTTTCAAGAGATTGAAAGTACCACCGTAAATAGTTGACGCAGCCACCACATGGTCACCTGCGTGAGCAAGCGCCAAAATAGTGTAGGTTACAGCAGCCATACCTGATGCTGTCGCTAGTGCTCCAACACCACCTTCAAGAGCAGCGATTCTTTCTTCAAATGCCGCTGTTGTAGGATTGGTAATACGGGTATAGATATTCCCTGTTTTTCTCAAGGCAAACAAATCGGCACCTTCTTGCGTGTCATCAAAAACGAAGGAT
>CAUSQY010000079.1:0-5874 GCA_963533645.1 uncultured Streptococcus sp.
GCCGCTGTTAACGCTCTTGAAGATGGACAAGTTCTCTTGGTTGAAAACACTCGTTTCGAAGATGTTGACGGCAAGAAAGAATCTAAAAACGATCCTGAACTTGGTAAATACTGGGCATCACTTGGAGATGGTATCTTCGTAAACGATGCATTCGGTACAGCTCACCGTGCACACGCATCTAACGTTGGTATCTCAGCAAACGTTGAAAAAGCTGTTGCTGGTTTCCTTCTTGAAAACGAAATTGCCTACATCCAAGAAGCTGTTGAAGCTCCAGAACGTCCATTCGTGGCTATCCTTGGTGGTTCAAAAGTTTCAGACAAGATCGGTGTTATCGAAAACTTGCTTGAAAAAGCTGATAAAGTCCTTATCGGTGGTGGGATGACTTACACATTCTACAAAGCACAAGGTATCGAAATCGGTAACTCACTTGTAGAAGAAGACAAATTGGATGTTGCGAAAGCTCTTCTTGAAAAAGCAAACGGCAAATTGATCTTGCCAGTTGACTCAAAAGAAGCAAACGCATTTGCTGACTACACTGAAGTAAAAGACACTGAAGGTGAAGCAGTGGATCCAGGTTTCCTTGGTTTGGATATCGGTCCTAAATCAATCGCTAAATTCGACGAAGCCTTGACTGGTGCGAAAACCGTTGTATGGAACGGACCTATGGGTGTATTTGAAAACCCAGACTTCCAAGCTGGTACAATCGGTGTCATGGACGCTATTGTGAAACAACCAGGTGTTAAATCAATCATCGGTGGTGGTGACTCAGCTGCTGCAGCGATCAACCTTGGCCGTGCAGACAAGTTCTCATGGATTTCTACTGGTGGTGGAGCATCAATGGAACTTCTTGAAGGTAAAGTTCTTCCAGGATTGGCAGCTTTGACTGAAAAATAAATAGTTTAACTAAAAGAAGATGGTGTGACCATCTTCTTTTTAATTTAATTTATAAATATGTAGAATTATTCTATAAATAAAAAGAAAAAAGAGTAAATATTTGCATCCTGCCTTGTAAAGTGCTAGTATAAGAAGTAACGACTAAATTTAGATAAGGAAAGGGATTAAAATGAAAAATAAAAAAGAAGTCTATGGATTTCGTAAAAGCAAAGTTGCGAAAACGTTGTGTGGAGCTGTTTTAGGAACTGCTTTGATTGCTTTTGCAGACAAAGCAGTATTTGCTGATGAAGCTACAGAGACAACTAGTACAAGTACGGTTGAGGTAGCTACTACAGGAAACCCGGCCACAAATTTACCTGAAGCTCAAGGAGATATGAGCCAAGCTGCCAAAGAAAGCCAAGCTAAGGCTGGTTCTAAAGACTCAGCTTTGCCAGTAGAAGTATCATCAGCTGATTTGGATAAAGCAGTTGCTGATGCAAAATCTGCAGGAGTGAAGGTAGTTCAAGATGAAACAAAAGACAAAGGAACCGCCACAACTGCTACAGAGAATGCTCAAAAACAAGATGAGATTAAAAGTGACTATGCTAAACAGGCTGAAGAAGTAAAGACAACGACTGAAGCATATAAAAAGGAAGTCGCAGCTCATCAGGCTGAAACAGATAAAATCAATGCTGAAAACAAAGCAGCGGATGACAAGTACCAAAAAGATCTAAAAAGTCATCAAGAAGAAGTTGAAAAAATCAACACTGCTAATGCAACAGCTAAAGCAGAATATGAGGCTAAGCTAGCACAATATCAAAAAGATTTAGCAACTGTCAAAAAAGCAAACGAAGATAGTCAACAGGATTATCAAAATAAACTTTCAGCTTACCAGACAGAATTAGCTCGAGTACAAAAAGCTAATGCTGAAGCTAAAGAGGCATATGATAAAGCAGTAAAAGAAAACACTGCAAAGAATGCAGCGCTTCAAGCTGAAAATGAAGCGATTAAACAACGTAATGAAACTGCAAAAGCAACTTATGAAGCTGCGATGAAGCAGTATGAAGCAGAGCTTGCAGCTATTAAGAAAGCCAAGGAAAATAATGATGCTGATTATCAAGCTAAATTAGCAACTTATCAAACAGAGTTAGCTCGAGTACAAAGGGCTAATGCTGAAGCTAAAGAAGCTTATGATAAAGCAGTGAAAGAAAATACAGCTAAAAACACAGCAATTCAAGCCGAAAATGAAGCGATTAAGCAACGTAACGCCACTGCAAAATCGACTTATGACGCAGCGGTGAAGAAATACGAAGCAGATTTGGCGGCAGTTAAGCAAGCAAATGCTACCAATGAAGCAGACTACCAAGCTAAGCTAGCGGCTTACCAGACGGAATTAGCTCGCGTTCAAAAAGCTAATGCCGATGCAAAAGCAGCCTATGAAAAGGCTGTTGAAGACAACAAGGCAAAAAATGCAGCGCTCCAAGCTGAAAACGAAGAAATCAAGCAACGCAATGCTACGGCTAAGACTGACTATGAAGCTAAAGTTGCGAAATATGAAGCAGATCTTGCCAAATATAAAAAAGAGTTGGCTGAGTATCCGGCTAAGTTGCAGGCTTATAAAGATGAGCAGGCCAAAATTAAGGCTGCATTGGTTGAACTTGAAAAAAACAAGGACCAAGACGGTTACTTGTCTAAGCCATCTGCTCAGAGCTTGGTTTACGATTTAGAACCGAATGCTCAACTTGATCTTAAAACAGAAGGAAAACTTCTCACAGCAGCAGCAGTTGATGAAGCCTTTAAGAAAGATACTGACCAATATGGTAAGAAAAATCTTCAGTTAGACAACCTCAATGTCAAGAACTTGGAGAACGGTGCAACTACTTCTTCAGTGGAATTGTATGGTAACATCAACGACAAATCAGACTGGACGACCAATGTAGGGAATAAAACAGAGGTTAAATGGGGTTCTGTTCTTCTAGAACGTGGACAAAGCGTAACTGCAACTTATACCAACCTTCAAAATTCCTACTACAATGGTAAAAAGATTTCCAAGATTGTTTACAAATATACTGTAGATCCTGCTTCACAATTTAAAAATCCTAGTGGAAAAGTTTGGTTGGGAATCTTTAGTGACCCAACTTTGGGTGTCTTTGCTTCTGCTTACACTGGTGATGTTGAAAAAGGGACTTCAATTTTCATTAAAAATGAATTTACCTTCTATGATGAAAATGACCAACCAATTAATTTTGACAATGCCCTTCTTTCAGTTGCATCTCTAAATAGAGAAAATAATTCTATTGAGATGGCCAAGGATTACACTGGTAACTTTATTAAAATTTCCGGTTCATCTGTTGGAGAAAAAGACGGAAAGATTTATGCCACAGAAACCTTGAACTTTAAAAAAGACCAAGGTGGATCTCGTTGGACTATGTATCCAAATGGTCAACCTGGTTCAGGTTGGGATTCATCAGATGCACCAAACTCTTGGTACGGTGCTGGAGCTATTAGTATGTCTGGCCCTACGAATCATGTTACTGTTGGTGCTATTTCTGCGACCCTAGTAGTTCCTTCTGATCCAGTTATGGCGGTTGATACAGGTAAAAGACCAAACATCTGGTACTCACTCAATGGTAAGATTCGTGCGGTCAACGTTCCGAAAATTACAAAAGAAAAACCAACTCCACCAGTAGAACCAACTGCTCCACAAGCTCCTATTTATGAAGTGGAAAAACCATTGGAACCAGCTCCAGTAGCACCAAACTATGAAAATGAGCCAACTCCACCGGTTAAGACTCCAGATCAACCAGAGCCATCAAAACCGGAAGAGCCAACATATGAGACAGAGAAACCATTGGAACCAGCTCCAGTAGCACCAAACTACGAAAATGAGCCAACTCCACCGGTAAAAACTCCAGATCAACCGGAGCCATCAAAACCAGAAGAACCAACATATGAGACAGAAAAACCATTGGAACCAGCTCCAGTAGCACCAAGCTACGAAAATGAACCAACACCACCGGTAAAAACTCCAGATCAACCAGAGCCATCAAAACCAGAAGAGCCAAATTATGATCCATTGCCAACTCCGCCGGTAGCACCAACTCCTAAGCAGTTGCCAACACCACCAGCGGTGCCAACAGTTCACTACCATTACAATCGTCTATTTGCACAACCTCAGATTAATAAAGAAATTAAAAACGAGGATGGAGTAGATATCGATCGTACTCTCGTTGCTAAGCAGTCTGTAGTGAAGTTTGAGTTGAAAACAGAAGCTTTAACTGCAGGACGTCCAAAAACAACTTCATTTGTATTGGTAGATCCACTTCCAACTGGCTATCAGTTTGATTTGGAAGCAACCAAGGCTGCAAGCAAAGGTTTTGAAACAAGCTATGACAAAGCTAGTCACACTGTAACCTTTAAGGCTACTGAGGAGACCTTGGCTGCATTCAATGCAGACTTGACAAAATCCTTTGAGACTCTATATCCAACTGTTGTTGGTCGTGTCTTAAATGATGGGGCGACTTATACAAATAACTTTACATTGACAGTCAACGATGCCTACGGTGTCAAGTCAAACATTGTTCGTGTAACGACTCCAGGTAAACCAAATGATCCTGACAATCCAAATAACAACTACATCAAGCCTTTGAAAGTTAACAAGAACAAGCAAGGTGTGAATATTGATGGCAAAGAAGTTCTAGCTGGTTCAACGAACTACTATGAACTCACATGGGATTTGGACCAATACAAGGGAGATAAATCGTCTAAAGAAGCAATTCAAAATGGTTTCTACTATGTGGATGATTATCCAGAAGAAGCCTTAACCCTTCAACCAGAATTGGTTAAGATTCGTGATCTAGAGGGCAACCTTGTATCAGGTATCAGTGTTCAACAATATGATAGTTTAGAAGCTGCGCCTAAGAAAGTTCAGGACTTGTTGAAGAAAGCAAACATCACTGTTAAAGGTGCATTCCAACTCTTCTCAGCTGATAATCCAGCAGAATTCTACAAGAATTATGTAGCAGCAGGAAAATCATTACTAATCACAGATCCGATGACAGTTAAACCTGAATTTGGTCAAACGGGTGGTAAGTATGAAAACAAAGCCTACCAAATTGATTTTGGAAATGGCTATGCTACAGAAGTAGTTGTCAACAACGTACCGAAAATCACACCGAAAAAAGATGTGACAATCAGTATGGATCCAAGTAGTGACAATATTGATGGCCAAACCATTCCGTTGAACCAGTACTTCAATTATCGTTTAATCGGTGGTTTGATTCCACAAAATCATTCTGAGGACTTGAATGACTATAGTTTTGTAGATGATTATGACCAAAAAGGTGATCAATACACTGGAAACTATAAAGTTCTTGCCAAGGTTGATATCCGATTGAAAGACGGTCGTGTTATCAAGGCAGGTACAGACTTAACAGCTGAAACACAGGTTGAACATGATCAAGATAAGGGGATGATTACCATTCGCTTCAAGGAAGAATTCCTTCAAGAGATTCAGTTGGATTCTCCATTCCAGGCTGAAACTTATATTCAAATGAAACGAATTGCTGTCGGAACCTTTGAAAATACCTATGTAAATACTGTGAATAAAGTTGCTTACGCCTCAAACACAGTTCGTACGACAACGCCAGAACCTAAGAAACCAGAGGAGCCAACAACTCCTAATCCTAATCCAAATCCAAAAGGTAACCCTACTCTACCTCAAACAGGTACAAATGATTCAAGCTACATGCCGTATCTTGGTCTTGCAGCTTTAGTAGGAGTTTTAGGACTTGGTCAGTTGAAGCGTAAAGAAGACGAAAGCAAGTAAGCTCTGACAGTTAAATAGAAAAGAGGGACTCTGTTTCCTCTTTTTTATAGCCTTAAATTAAAAACGTTTCCTATTGATTTTCACTCATAAAATCAACTAATTTATGTTAAAATGGTAGTAGAAAGTTGAGATTATGAGTTATTTTAAAAAATATAAATTTGATAAGTCACAGT
>CAUSQY010000080.1:0-5838 GCA_963533645.1 uncultured Streptococcus sp.
TTCTCTGAAAGTTGAGGAACAACTGCTTGTCTTTCTTGGATGAAACGCACCTTGGCACGAATCAGATCCAGATGGCCGATAATCCAAGCGTCATTAGCAATCTCAGCAGCATGAGGACGAACCCGTTCCGATAGTTCTTGCAAGATGCGAATCATCTCATAACGCTCATCTGCTCGCAGACTAGCGATTTCTTCGCTCAGTTTCACGACCTCACGTGGCTCGATATAGACTGTGTTTCCACTAGCAGAGATGTCATGAACAACACCTGCAATCTTATTGCGATAGGTGTTCTTGACTGGTAAGACTTGACGACCATTTCTGCTAGCAATTATCCCTTCGGTCAACATCTGCGCTTTTTGCTTGAGCAAGTCTTGCAAGACATCTCGGACCTGACTCTCGCTATCATGAATTTTTCGACGAATGCGTGCTAGTTCTTCGCTGGCGAAATTCTCGATAAATCCTGCGTCATTTAGGGCTTGGAGACTCCCTTGCAAGTGTGGAAAATCATGCAGTTTTTCAAACCATCTCGCCAACTGCTCCAAGCGTACATTTTCAAGATTGGCATAAAAACTTTGCAACTCTCTGCTAGCAAGTAAGACCCGTTTGAGGAGTAGAAATTCCTCGATATTGAGGTCCGCCCCCATCTCCAGACGCTTGCAAACAGCTGATATCTCACGCGTCGCTAGGATGGTAAAGTGAGGTTGCTCCACAAATAGGGCTTGCATTTCCTCCATCTCTGTAAAGGCTTGTTTAATCTTATCCGCCTTGGCAGTTGGAGCTAAGCCTTTTAACTCCTCTAGTCCTTGTTCTGTCAAAAGATGCGGTTCAAACAAGGCTTTGATTTTATTAAATTCTAAGGTTTCTAGTATTTTTATATTCATATTTTTTCCTTGTATGCTTGTTTACAAGATTATAGCAACTAGAGGTTTGACCTAGTTCTCCAATCTGTAAACAAAGGGCTAGGAAAAATCCCGCCCTTTTTATCCGATTAAATTTGTCACCCAGAGTTGTTTGATAAAGTTTGTCGTAAAAGGAATACTTTGGATGATGTGTTTAGCTACTATACTTTTTTCGAGTGAATTTTGAATGACTGCCAGAGGCACCGTTGCAAGAATGGTCAGAGCCATTTGCAAGACAAATAAGGTTACCAATAGCGACAATAGGCCTGCTCCCATACGCAACCATTTGACATCGAGCTTTTTAGTTGGAATCAAGTGTAGGAACAAACCGATAAAACGTCCGATACTGTAACAAATTCCGAAAACTAGAAGGTAGGCGAGACCCGCATAAAAGACCTTGTCTAGGTGAAACAGCTGGTCTGAAGGGAAGAAAAAGGTGCCTTGTCCTTCCTGAGGATTGGCATAAGGGACGAGCAAGTGGAAGTGTTCTCCCAGTGATTTATAAAACTGTCCCGCAACAAAGGCTGAAATTACTGCAACGAGGAAATAATAAACTTGCAGGACCAAGCCTCTACGGTAGCCGATGTAAAAGCCCCAAGCCAGAACCAATAAGAGTAGGATTGAAATCATAAGGAGTCCTCAATCTTGCTCTGTTCTTGTTTAACAGCAATCAACTTGTGGCGGAGTTCTAACAACTCTTGCTCCTTGTCATCAAATTCAATTTCACGATTGAGCTGTGTAGACAGACAGTTGACCGCCAAAAGAAGCGCAATGGTTTCATCATCCGCCCCAGGCATTTGTTCTTTAATTGCTTGGTATTTTTCAGTCGCAACCTTGGCAATTTCCTCCATAAAGAGGTTGTCATGCTCGGTTGTCAAGGTTAATGTCTTTTTCCCGAATGTAAACTTATATCGATTTAGATTTGCCATAAAATTCACCTCACGATATTATACCAAATTTCGCTAACTTTGTCAGTTTTTACCAATTCTCCTGCTTTTGTGGTACAATAGAGACTATGGCAAGTATCACACTCACACCAAGTGAAGAGAAAATTCAGAGTTTTTTAAGTCAGTATCAGAAGGCTCTCAGTCCTAGTAAAAATCCCTATATTCGCTATTTTTTGAGACTGCCTCAGGCAACGGTTTCCATCTATACTTCTGGAAAAGTTCTCCTCCAGGGCGAAGCTGCTGAGCAATACGCCAGTTTCTTTGGCCATCAAGTTGTAGAGGAAACTAGGGGACAAGATTTTCCTATGATTGGGACCGATGAGGTGGGAAATGGTTCCTACTTTGGTGGACTGGCTGTCGTGGCTTCCTTCGTGACACCTGACCAGCACGACTTCTTGCGAAAACTCGGTGTAGGGGATTCTAAGACTCTGACAGACCAAAAGATTCGTCAGATTGCCCCTATCCTTAAAGAAAAGGTCCAGCACCAAGCGCTCCTCATTTCACCGAGCAAGTACAACGAAGTTATCGGAAAGCGTTACAATGCTGTTTCTGTAAAGGTTGCCCTTCACAATCAGGCTATTTTTCTCCTGCTTCAAAAAGGAGTCCAGCCAGAAAAAATTGTCATTGATGCTTTTACAAGTCCTAAAAACTATGACAAATACTTGGCGCAAGAAGCCAACCGTTTTCCAAATAAGATCACTTTGGAAGAAAAAGCTGAGGGCAAATATCTGGCTGTTGCGGTTAGCTCCATCATTGCGCGTGATCTCTTCCTCGAAAACTTAGAAAATCTTGGACGAGAATTAGGCTATCAACTGCCAAGCGGTGCTGGAACTGCATCTGATAAGGTTGCTAGCAAAATTCTGCAAGCCTATGGCATGAAAGGACTTCATTTCTGTGCCAAACTACATTTTAAAAACACTGAAAAAGCAAAAAAACTTCTATAGAGGTAAAACATGAACTATTTAAAATCATTTCTAAAAGAATGGGGAGTTTTCTTCCTGATTATCGCGCTGGTAGGCCTTAGCCGTATCTTTCTTTGGAGCAATGTCCGTGTAGAAGGACACTCGATGGACCCTACCCTAGCCGACGGAGAGGTTCTCTTCGTTGTCAAACACCTCCCAATTGACCGCTTCGACATTGTGGTTGCGCATGAGGAAGACGGAAATAAAGACATTGTCAAAAGGGTTATCGGCATGCCTGGAGATACCATCCGCTACGAAAATGACAAACTCTTTATCAACGGTGAAGAAACGAATGAACCCTACCTAGCTGAATACCTCAAATTGTTCAAAACAGAAAAGTTGCAGAACACCTATACTGGCAAAGGATTTGAAGGCAATAAGGGAGTCTACTTTAGAGAACTTGCTCAAAAAGCACAAGCCTTTACGGTCGATGTCAATTCCAATACCAGCTTCAGCTTTACTGTCCCTCAAGGCGAGTACCTTCTCCTTGGTGACGATCGTCTAGTCTCTAGCGACAGCCGCCATGTTGGTACCTTCAAGGCCAGCGAAATCAAAGGCGAAGCAAAATTCCGTTTCTGGCCACTTAACCGTATCGGAACATTTTAAGATAAGGAAGAGGCCGAGAATGCTAAGTCTCAGTCTCTTTTTCTATTGTGAGAAAAAATTTTTAGTCATCTAGCTTTTTCAAAATTGCTAAGAACCAACTCTCACGAACTTATGTAAAGGAAACCTATGGAAGTTTATTTTTCAGGCACCATTGAACGCATTATTTTTGAAAATGTCAGTAATTTCTATCGCATCCTCCTCCTAGATATCGAAGATACCAATGCGGAGGACTTTGACGATTTTGAAATCATCGTTACAGGAACTATGGCGGACGTGATTGAGGGTGAAGACTACACTTTTTGGGGGCAAATCATTCAGCACTCCAAGTATGGAGAACAGCTACAGATCAGTCGTTATGAGCGAGCCAAACCAACTAGTAAGGGTCTAGTCAAGTACTTTTCTAGTAGCCATTTCAAGGGAATTGGACTCAAAACTGCCCAGAAAATCGTTGATAGCTACGGTGACAATACCATAGACGAAATTCTGGAGCATCCTGAAAAGCTGGAAGGCATCTCAGGACTCTCTGCCAAAAACCGTGAGGCTTTTGTTTCCACCCTCCGTCTCAACTACGGAACAGAGATGGTCTTGGCAAAACTAGCTAACTACGGCATTCCCAATAAACTAGCCTTTCAGATTCAAGACTTTTACAAGGAAGAAACGCTGGATATTGTCAAAAACTATCCCTACCAGTTGGTTGAGGATATCAAGGGATTGGGCTTTACTATTGCTGACCAATTAGCCGCCGAACTAGGCATCGAAAGTCAAGCTCCCGAGCGCTTCCGCGCTGGCCTTGTCCACAGTCTCTTTCAAGGCTGTATGGATACGGGTGATACCTATATGGAAGCCCGTGATTTGCTGGAACAGACTCTGACTCTCCTCGAGTCTTCCCGTCCCGTGGAACTTGATCCCAGCCAAGTCGCTCAGGAACTATCTCATTTGATTGAAGAAGACAAGGTTCAGCAGATTGATACCAAAATCTTTGATAACAGCCTCTTTTTCGCTGAAGAAGGCATCCGCAGTCACTTGGTTCGTATCCTTGAAAAAGGAAAACAAAAGAGCCATGATTTGGAAACCATTCAAAAGCATATCGCTAGTGTTGAGGAAGAACTGGGTATTCAATACGATAGTATCCAAAAGCAGGCTATCTGCGAGGCCATCCAGAACAAGGTCTTTATCCTGACAGGCGGACCTGGTACTGGTAAGACGACTGTTATCAATGGGATTATCGCTGTCTATGCCCTCTTAGAAGGACTCGATCTCAAGAAAAAGAGCAACTTACCTATTCTTCTCGCTGCCCCAACTGGTCGAGCAGCTAGGCGCATGAATGAACTGACAGGTTTGCCTAGCGCTACTATACACCGCCATTTGGGAATGACGGGTGACGATGATACCAGCCATCTGGAAGATTATCTGGATGCCGACTTTATCATTGTAGATGAGTTTTCCATGGTGGATACTTGGCTAGCCAACCAACTTTTCTCCAACATCTCTTCTAACAGTAAAATTCTCATCGTAGGGGATAGCGACCAATTGCCTTCTGTTAGTCCCGGACAAGTCCTGGCTGACCTGCTTCAGATACCCCTGATTCCGCAGACTCGCTTGGAACGGATTTACCGTCAGAGCGAAGAATCAACTATCGTTACCTTGGCGAGTCAGATTCGACAAGGCATCTTGCCAGCCGACTTTACCCAGAAAAAAGCTGACCGTTCCTACTTTGAAATCGCTAGCGGCCATATCCCAGCTACCATTGAGAAAATCCTCGGTGCTGCCCTCAGAAGTGGCATTCCGGCGCGCGATATTCAGGTGCTAGCGCCTATGTATCGAGGAACTGCTGGTATTGACGCCATCAACCAACTCATGCAAGAACTGCTCAATCCTCAGCAAAAGGGGCAAGTTAGCTTTGAAGCAACTCAGTGTCACTATCGAACAGGGGACAAGGTTATTCACCTAGTCAACGACGCTGAAGTCAATGTCTTTAACGGAGACCTAGGCTACATCACAGACCTGATTCCTGGAAAATACACCGAGTCCAAACAAGACGAGATTGTCATTGATTTTGATGGAAATGAAGTCATCTACCCACGTAACGAATGGTACAAGATTCGACTAGCCTATGCCATGAGCATCCATAAGTCTCAGGGAAGTGAGTTTCCTGTTGTCATCCTGCCCATCACCAGTGCTAACAAGCGCATGCTAGAGCGAAATCTCATCTACACAGCTATCACACGGGCCAAGAGCAAGCTCATCCTTCTTGGTGAATTACAGGCCTTTGACTATGCAGTTAAGCATATCGGAACTGCTCGCAAGACCTATCTGATTGAACGCTTCAGTGATTTAATTGAAAATAATATTGAAGAAAGTAAACAAACCTTCTCTGAAACTGCCACAGCAAGTGACTCTGAACAATCCTACATCCTCACCGAG